>FAON01000006.1 GCA_001485605.1 Candidatus Kryptobacter tengchongensis | reverse complement strand
GTTGGTAGGGGGATCGGCCCGGATACCGTTGCCCCCGTGGATCGGGCTGTCACAACGATTTGTTTTGCAACCCTATCCAACACCGCGGGATCAAACGATTTCAGTTTTAGCCTAATCTTATCCATTATTCAATGATTTCGGTTATAACCCCGGCTCCAACCGTTCTTCCACCCTCGCGTATTGCAAACCTCAAACCCCTTTCTATTGCAACGGGATATATGAGTTCTACCTCCATCTGTACATTATCGCCGGGCATTGCCATCTCCCTACCGTCTGCGAGTTTGATGGTTCCGGTAACATCCGTTGTTCTGAAATAGAATTGGGGCCTATAACCGTTGAAGAAGGGGGTACTCCTTCCACCCTCTTCCTTTTTCAGGATATAAACCTCCGCCTTAAACTTCCTGTGAGCCTTTATTGAGCCGGGCTTTGCCAAAACCATACCCCTCTCAACATCATCTTTGCTAACACCCCTCAAAAGGGCGCCTATGTTATCACCGGGTATGGCCTCATCCAAAACTTTGCGGAACATTTCTATGGATGTAACCACGGTTTTCAGGGGTTCATCGCGGAAGCCCACTATTTCAACCTCATCACCGGCTTTTAATATACCCCTTTCAACCCTTCCCGTAACAACGGTTCCACGACCCGTAATGCTGAATACATCCTCTACGGCCATTAGGAACGGTTTGTCTATCTCCCTCACGGGCTCGGGTATATATTCGTCCAAGGCCTCCACGAGTTTAAGTATGGCCCCGGCCCCTATGGGATCATCAAAATTGGAAGGGTTTTGTAAGGCCCTAAGGGCAGAACCCCTTATGACCGGAACCTCATCACCCGGATATCCGTATTGGTTTAATAGATCCCTAACCTCAAGCTCCACAAGGTCCAAAAGTTCGGGGTCATCAACGAGGTCAACCTTGTTTATAAACACCACTATCGCCGGAACATTTACCTGACGGGCCAAGAGGACATGCTCCCTTGTCTGGGGCATTACGGAGTCTACTGCGGAAACCACGAGAATAGCACCATCCATTTGTGCGGCTCCGGTTATCATGTTTTTGATGTAGTCCGCGTGCCCGGGGCAGTCTATGTGGGCGTAGTGGTATTTATCCGATTCGTATTCCACATGCGCTATGTTTATCGTTAGGATTTTCGTTTCGTCTTTCCTCGCTATCTTTGCATCCGCCTTTGCAACCTCGTCGTAGCTCTTGGGTTGGGCCTTACCCTTGGCGGCCAAAACATGTGTTATTGCCGCCGTTAGAGTGGTTTTACCATGGTCTATATGCCCTATGGTGCCAACATTTTTATGCGGTTTTGTCCTAACAAATTTCTCCTTCGCCATTTTCCTTACCTCCTTTAAACTGCGGGGCAGGGACTCGAACCCCGATCTCCTGATCCAGAGTCAGGCGTGTTGCCAATTACACCACCCCGCAACAAAAATGAGCGGATATTATAAGGCTGAAATTCTTAAAGTGTAGGGGGTTTGATTTTGGGGTTACAAGTTTTCAAGGGCTTTGACTCGGGTTTGTTTTTTGAAAAAGTATAGCGCCCATATAAGTTTTTAAGTTCTCTATTTTTACCTCTGGATAAGCCACCTTGAAAGATTTAATAAGGCTGTTTTCGGACAGTGGCGGATAGTTTTCAAACATAAACCTTAAAAAATTCCGCACCTCATCATCCTGCGAGTAAACCATCATAAAAGGCATGATTATGTTAAAAAACATCTCTTCCTTCCTTGATAACCCAATGCCTTCAAAATTCATTATGCTTTTAAGAGAATTTTTGAGGTTTTTACTCCCTATCCCTGACTTTATTCTCTCCAAAAAGAAATTCACAAGGCCGCATTCAGTAGTTTTTGATAGAAGAACCGATATACCCTTAATTCTTTTCTCCGGAAAATTTGTAGGTCTTATCCCTTTGTAAATCCATACGGATTTATCCATCCTCAACGAGAAATCAAAGTCCTCCGGCAAGCCATTTTTATCATCTATAAATCCCGCTCTATACAAAAGTGCTTTTTCTATAATGGATTTTTCTTTTAGTTTTCTTATTTCTGCGTATGGAGTAATTAAAGCGAGTTCAAGGAAATTCACCTTGTTTTTGGGATAACCAAGTGAAAGCATAATTTCTCTGTAAATCGCTTCATCGGGAAGGGCAATTTTGAGAAGATTTTTCATCCTTTGCTTTTTGAGTTCAAGCCACTTGTCACCAAGATAATTCAGGTCAATCATAAATTTAGTTTCTTGGTAGAATTTTACTTTAAGTCTTCTTCTTTTACGGAGAGTTTTTTAAAAATGAAATCTTTTACTTTTTTTGCTATATCAAATGCCTTTTTCGCTTCATCAAGCGTTGGTGTATAAAATTCATCAGGATACCTTATCTCAACTGCGTAAAATGTAAGGTCTCCCACATCTAATTTTTCAAATTCTTTATCCTCCATTTTTTAACTCTTTCATCTATCATATTTCAATTCCTTCTTTTAAAGCCTCTCTCGTGACCGAACCCGGAAAGTCTTTATAATATTCCGTTTCTTTTTGTGACTTTATTACTATATCGGATGGAATAAACATCTCTGCTAAAACTTTCCTTATGGTTTTTGCAATTTCTCTTTTTTCCTGTGTGTTCAAATCACTCCTAACAATAATTAAAATGTCCCAATCGCTATTTTCTTTATAATCACCTCTTGCTCTTGAACCAAATAGAATGATTTTCAGGACATCAATCCCTTTGCCTTCAAAAATTTCTTTTACTTTCTTTTTGATAATTTCCTTCATATCCTCTTTCCCCTTCATCTTCAAACACTCCTCGCTTTTTCTAACCTTGTTTTTACAAGTTCGGCAACTGCCCAGTAGACTTCTTTTCGTTCCTCTTCTGTTAATCCAAGCGCATCAAAGACAATATCATCAAGGGCTTTTCTATCTGGAAGTGGATTTGGCTCCTGCTCACGGATGGGCTTATCTGGGTCAAAACCAAGCTCAGTGAAGATGGAGTAGATTTCTCTATTTTTTAACCTGTCTAAGGCATTTTCAATATATTGTTGTTCTTGATTAGATAAAATTTCAAGATTAACAATAGGTAACATCTTTAAATCTATACCTACAAGAATAGTAGCTCCACCACCAAATCCTTTTCTTCCATAAATTTCTGCAAAAAGTAATGAAATGGTGGAATTCAAATATCCAAGAATAAATACTTCTTGTTCAGGAATTTTGGGAATAATGCCGAAAAAATTTCCAGTGAAGGAATAAAAATTTTTATTAATATAACAAATATGCCTTTTCCCTCTCATTGCTAACCAAAGAATTGGAGCCTTTTTTCTTTTAGCTTTTTCAACTTTCTCACGATACTTATTAAATATACAATGGTCCGGTGTGGTGATTGTTATCTTTCTATGAACTTTAGGATCTTTTAAAATAGGATACTCCCCTATTTTATAATCAGAAATATATACAGAATAACCAGATTCTTTAAATCCAGTTATAATTTTTGCAAATGTGGAAAGGGGGTTCAGTTTATCTTTTCCTTTTTCCAAAATCTTAAAATAAATTTCCGGTGCCCTTAAATATTTTCCGCCCCACTTGTTGCCAATATAAGGAAGATATTCGGGGTCTTTAATTAAACCTTCTTCTTCAGGCTCCTCAACACCTTCAAGCAGAAGTTCTTTTTTTGTTTTTGGAAAAATTCTAAAATCTTCATCATCAAAAATAGGTTTATCTGCTTTATCAATCTTTTTCATGACTTCTGCATTTATTACATCTTCAAAGGACTTTTTAAAGGCAACAAATTTTATGGTATAATCATCTAATTTTTCTTCTGGTCTTTGGATTAAAACAATAACTGTATTTACACTTTCTTTAAAAGAACGCTCTTTTAAATTGTCAATTATATAAATTGGCTTCATATTTTTTAATAAAAATTCTTGAAGATCTGCACCATAACCGACATCAAGCCATGAATTAGAAGTTATAAAACAAAAAATTCCTTTTGGCTTTAAAAGTGATAGTCCATGATAATAAAAGTAAACATATAAATCACTTTTTTTGTCTATCTTTTTGACATCACTCCAGATATTTTTAACTGAATTAATGAGTTTTTCTTTGTATTCGCTTTTTAATTCTTTCCACTTTTCATCAGTATAATTATCTTTATTTTCCAGAGGTGGGGCAATAAGCTCCTGTCTTACATAAGGTGGATTACCTATTACAATATCAAAACCTCCTCTTTCAGCAAATACCTCTGCAAAATCAACCTCCCATAGGAAATAATCCTTTCTGGTTTTTCGTTTAAGATTTTTTAAACCAAATTCATATCTCTCTTTTTCTTTTATTAATTCTTCAATTCCTGCTTCAATCTTTTTTATTTCATCTTTTGCTTTTTTGTCCTCTTTGCCAAAAACATCTTTTTGACCCTCTAATTTCCTCTTTATATTTTTAAGATTTTCAATTTTTTTTGAAAGGTCTTTAACTTTTTCATCCAGAATCTCAGTAAAAATATCATGCTCAAGTTTTTCAATTTCTTCAATTTCTCTTAAATCTGCACTTCTTTGTCCTGAGAAAAAGGCATTTTTCTTATCTATAAGCTCTTTAATTTTTGTTTCAATTGATTTTGGCAAGTATCTTGAAGTTTCTCCTCTTAAACTTAACTGGATTCCTGCAATTTCTTCAACAAGTGAATCGCCTTGCCTTATTTTAAAATTTAGATTTGGCAAAAGTGGTTTTGTATAAATATCCATATATTTTTCTTCAGTTTCTATAATTAAAGAAAGCCACAATCGTAGCTCTCCAACCATACAAGCCCAATCCTTTACATCAACTCCATAGAGATTTTCCTGAATAATTCTTTGCTTTAATGCAAAAAGGTTTTCCTCTCTTTCTTCAATTTGTTTAGTTAATACAGAGTGGAGTTCTACAAGGACATTCATCATACCAACAAGGAATGATGCTGAACCCACTGCTGGATCAACAATTTTTACCTTATCCAGTTTTTCTTTTATCTCTTTTAATTCCTCTTTTGAAAATTGAAAAATTCTATTGTGTGGATCAAAAATAAAGTCAATAATTTTTTCTTTATTTATTCCCGTTTCTGTAGCAAGATATTCAACGAGAGAGATCCTACACATAAGGTCAATTTCAATTCTCTGAGTATAAAAAATGGCACTACTTTCTCTTTCCTCTTCAGTTACTAAAGATTCATAAACTTTGCCAAGCATTTCGGGGTCAACTGCAACTTCAACATCAAGGGGTGTATCTTCTCGGACTGTGAAATTAAATCTTTCTAAAAATCCTTTATTTTTGTCAAATGGTGAAGTATCAAAAAGGAGTGAAAAAACTTCATCAGGGACATGGAATCCTACCTCATCAAGTTCATTTTTTGAAAAAAGCCCACCGTTTAAAAAAGGCATAAGAGCAAATGATTCTTTAACTTCTTCAGGCAGTTTTTTTGATATAAAAGTTTGCTTTTTATTAAATGCTCCAAAGAATAAACTTGATAACCATTCAGAATAAAAAGTATCTTTTTTAGAATTACTTGAATATGATTTATATTTTTCCCAGAGATTTTTGATGTATTTTTTATCTTGGGTATAGTCTTTCCATTTAAGCCATCCCTTTTTTTGTACATAATAGAGGAACATTATCCTTGAAAGAAGCTGTTGAGCAAAGGAGTGGCATATTAAAGAATTTCCCTTTCTTTGTCTTTTCAAAATTTCTTTAATCTTTTCAAGTGCATGTTTATACGCTTCAAAAAATTCTTCTGTTACTCTTTCAACATCAAATGCATTTTGATGTTTTTCCCAGATTTTATCAGGGGTCTGTTCAGAGGATGAGATTCTAATTAATTCAAGGACTTCTTGGTCAGTATGATAAAGATAGCTTGGGTCAATATAAAGAGTTCTTAAAAGAAGTTTAAAGCTACCAGGACCGGTTGAAACCCTTAGGGGACTAACAAGCGCAATTTCAGAAAAATCTTTTAGGGTGAAAACGAAAAGCGTATTAACCTGAGGATATCTGCGGTAAAATGGTTCAAGAATGGTTCTGAAATCTGTTCTCCTAAGAGCTGGAATTAATGCTAAATAAATTTGAAACTTTGTGTAATCAGAGATGATATAAAAATCTTGGATTAATTCATTAGCCTTTTGAGGAAGCTCATATTGTGATTTGTCAATTTGGGAAAAATTGTTTTTATAGCCTTTTTCATAAAATATTTGTGCTATGTCTTTAAAATCTTTTATTGATATTTGCATAACTATACCTCCTCTTTTATTTTTTATTGTGATACAGTTATAAAAGCGATCAGTTTTAATTTTATTTCTTCTTGTTTATCAACTGTTTCTCTATTAACAAGGGGATGCTTGTTTTTAAACTCTTCAAGTTCTTTCAGTATCATATTTTCATTAAAATTCTTAGAAAGTGTCCACAATTTTTTTAGCTCTCTAAGATATATTTCAGGTAAGGGCGTTGAATAATATTCAATTAAGTCCTTGGGTTTAGTCGTAAGGGATTGAAGGTAATTAACGATAATGTTTTGAGGCGGAGCAAGTTTCACAGGTTTTACCTGTGATGTTTTTAAGCGAGAAATTATATGATTTTTTACTTTCTTTATAACTTTATAAAGATTTATATCAGGTGGGGGCTCAACAAAAGGTTCGTCTTTTGAACATCTTATTATTTTTATACATTCCAATCTATTTTCAATTATTTTATCTTCGTTTAAATCATAAAAATACCAGTAATGTCTTTCTTTATCTTTAAATGCAACGAATACTCCTTTCTTATTTTCTCTTCTTATACCACTTCCCACACCATTGGGGATTTTGCTAATTTTTTTCCATCCTTCTTGTTGGAGATATTTTAATAATTCATCCTTCATAAATTCACCCATGGCGAGTTCGGATAATTGTTCAAGTTCATCAAACACTGCTTTTTTCTGAGCGAATATATCTCTGATGTAACCAAAATCTTTTGGATTAGGTGGTTCTCCAAGCACAGATGAATCAAGCCCTACACTTCTATTAATGGCGTCAAGTTTTTCATAGAGGCGCTGTAAGAGTCCGAGGAGTGATTCAAGTTCATCTTCTGGAAAGAAGTTATATACATGTATTACATCATATGGCGAGCCAATTCTGTCAAGCCTTCCAATTCTTTGAACAATTTTTACAGGGTTCCAGGGAAGATCATAATTAATAATTGTATCTGCATCCTGTAAATTTTGTCCCTCTGAGAGAACATCGGTTGAGAACAAAATTTGTATCTCTTCATCCTTGCTCAAATCTTTTCTACCATTTGATAGCGGTGAGAATCGCACTATTGTTTCTTTTCTCTTTTCCGGTTTTATTTCACTGTCAACAATACCTATTTTTTCTTTTGAAATGCCAAGCTGATTAAGTACTTTATCTTGGGAGATGTAATTATAAATATATCTCATTGTATCTTTGAAATATCCAAAAATTACAACTTTTTTATTTTTTAACTCAACGAGTGTCTCAACAAGTTTCTGGAGCTTTACATCTTTATCCGGGGTGATATTGAGTTTATTAAGGATATTTTCAAGAATTTTTATGTCTTCTTCAGTTCTTTTTATAATTTCATCAATTTCATATTCATCGGGATCTATGTCTTTTAAATGTACAGTTTGATTTTCTTCGCTTTCTTCATCAGTTGATTGAGATAAAAAGAAATTTCTATAAGTTTCCCTGTCAAAAATTTTACCTTTTTTAATTGTTTCAAGAAATGTTTTTTGAAAATGAAGTAGTTTAGAGATACTTATTCTGAAAGCTTCTATGCTTGATTCAAGTCGTTTCAGTAGGAGTATTTTAAGTATTTCTATAAGTGCCTTGCTTCTACCAATTTGCATCAATAATTTTTGAATATTTTTATCATCCCACCCTTTTCCTTTAAAGTATTTTTTTATTTTTTCAAATTCTTGAAGTTTTTGGTTAAAAATTTCCTTTCTGAATACATCTAGATTGTAACTTGCCAACGTGAGAGATTCTATTGCCTCAACGCAATATTTGTAGATTCCTGCATAAACTTCGGTAAGGTGATATTTAATTGTATGAAGTTCTCTATCTGGGAACTTAATGGGATGATTATCTATTACCGCATTAGGATAATACTTTTTGATGAATTGTCTGCTTCTTCTGACGGCGATTTCTTCAAGGAGGTCGTAAAGTGTTTCTCTATCAAAATGAGCTTTTAAGAAATATCCCCATAAACTATTTATTCCCACTGATTTGAAAAATTCATCATTATCTCTGGTTATAAATCTTATTTGGTTGTAAAGGTCAAAGATATTGTTGTTAACAGGAGTTGCTGTTAAAAGGGCTATTTTCTTGGTATTTTTTCCTTCTATAATTGTTTGAAACAGATTTTTCCAGCGCTTGGTATTAGAATTCCTAAAATTATGCGATTCATCTATAAGTATAAGATCATAGTCTTTGAACTTATCAATATCAAAATCTCTGCTGATTTTTTCTTGTGATATTACATCGGCTCTTATCCCAAATTCCCTGAGCTTTGGTTCCCAGATTGTATCTTTTATTTGTGCTGGACAAACTACAAGAGCCTTTTGTCTTAAACGGTAAGCAAAATCATCTAAAATTCTTAAACCGAGGTATGTCTTTCCAAGTCCCACAGAATCAGCCAAAAGCACACCACCATATTTTTCAAGAGATTGTAATGCTGATATATATCCATCTCTCTGGAAATCTGCAAGGATTATGGGGCTTATGTCATCGCCTGGCGATTCAGCCAATTTATCTTCAAAATATGAGTAAAGAATTTTCATATAAATCTCATAGGGGGAATATTGATAGAGAAATCTTGAAAGCAGGGAACGCAAAGTAGGCTTATAATCTTCTGATTTTTCATTAAAAATTTCTAAAAACTTTTGTTTATGGCTGTTAACCGAATCAATTTGTTTAACAACACTGTTATATTCCCTGTTGCTTGTAAGACCAGCATAGGTAAAATTTGAAGAACCTACTATAGCAATTGACCCTACGGTAGGTATTCCACCATCTATCACATAAAATTTGCCATGAAACGACCCATCTTTATAAATTTTAATTTCAACATTTTCTTTATCAATAAATGAAGCAAACTCCTGAACTAAATTTACAATTTCTATCTCGTCGGACCTTTCTTCAATCTCTTCCTGAATTATTGATTCCAGTTGTTCAGAGGTTATAATAGATTCTGGAACTTTACCTATTAAAATCTTTACTTCTTTTGCAATTTTAAGTTTATCCTTTATTAGATCAAAACCGCTTAAATTAAAATATCCAGTAGCGATATAAACTGAGGAATTTTCATTTATAAGTTCAATTAAAATGTCAGATAGTTTATATTTGTCATTATCAATTATGTCTGGAATAACCCTCATAACATTTTCCCTTTTTTGTTAAAATATAAATATTTTCTGGTATTTTCTTTGCGTTAGCTCTGGATGTAGGGGCATCTTTTCAACGGCTAAAACAGTTACATAATCAAAAAAACTGCAATCTTTTATCAATTGCTCAAACCTTTCTTTAAGTGTCCTACCGGGTTCATTTACAATGAATGTTAAATCCAAGGGTGAGTATTGATTTCCACCTGGGGTGTTATTAGCATTTAAGAAGTTGTAAATTTTTTTCGGTTGTTTCCTCCCTTTAACCATTAAAGTAACCCCCATTTTTTATTTACCAAGACATTCCCATTACCTTGGTTTTTATTTTTTTGTAATTTAATGAACTCAAAATTTAGAATCAAGAGGGTAAAAGTCTATTCTAAAGAAGATGTTAAATTTGATGATGTTGGAAGCCCCTTAAATTATTTTTTGCAAGGCAGAGAAATTATTTTTAAATTTTTAACTGATTGAAAATTAATTTTTTAGATTCAATGCCGGAGTTTAGACAAAACAGGGCAACAAAAAATTGGGTTATAGTTGCGACAGAGCGAGCAAAAAGACCGCATGATTTTCTCGTTAAAGAAAATGTTAAACAACTTCCCGAGTTTGATCCAAAGTGTCCATTTTGCCCGGGGAATGAACATATGACACCTCCGGAAGTTTTTAGAGTTGAAGAGGATGGAAGATGGAAGATAAGAGTTGTGCCAAATAAGTATTCAGCACTTGTTCCAGATGTTGAATTAAAAAGGGAAACGAAGTTCCAATTTTTCAGAAAGATCACAGGTTACGGTTTTCACTATGTCATCATTGAATCGCCAAAGCATAATTTAACTATTGCGACGATGGAGCCAGAAGAAGTCTGCGAAATTTTTAAAACTTATCTGAAACTGTATAAAAAATTTATGTCCGAGCCAAATCTTAACACCGTTATAATTTTTAGAAACAACGGAAAACAAGCTGGCACCTCGCTTGAGCATCCGCATTCGCAACTTATAGCAAGCCCAATTGTTCCAACACACATCAGATATCTTCTTGAAGAAGCAACGAGGTATTACGATGACCATGGCAGTTGCGTTTTTTGTGATATGATAAAGTTTGAATCATATTCAAATGAAAGAGTTATCTATGAAGATGATAATTTCATAGTGATTGAGCCATTCGCTTCTATTTCTCCATTTGAGACATGGGTTATGCCTAAAAAGCACAATGCTTGTTTTGGAAATATAACTGAAAGTGATGCTTGCGGAATTGCAAAAGTTGTTTGGCTTGTTTTAAAACGACTTTATGATGCCCTTAATAATCCAGATTATAATTATGTGATTCATTCCTCACCTTTTAAAGACGCGAACGAAGAATTTTATCACTGGTATATTCAGATACTTCCACGACTTACTATTCCAGCTGGCTTTGAGCTTGGTTCTGGGATTTACATAACAACAGCATTGCCTGAGGAAACAGCAAACTTTTTAAAAATAAATAGGGGACTAATTTAATGCGACTTGAGGCATGCCCGCATTGCGGTAAATTTGGAACATTGCACAGGTCAAGATCAAGAAATTTTTATGAGAAAGCTGTTAAGTTCTTTTTACCTTTTAAAATTTACAGATGCAGTGAATGTGGCTGGCGCGGATTTAGATATATTGGGTTAGCAACTAAATTATTCGGTAGTGGTGAAAAAGCAAGAAGAAAAGTCGCAAAATGGAAAATATATACTTTTGTTTTCATAATTTTTGTTTTGGTGGTTTTAACTTATCGGTATTTTGAAAAAATAGGGACAAAACTTGCTCCGATTGTTAAAGAAATTTTACAAAGGTGAACATGGAAAACAAATCAATGCGCGAGCTTGCAATTGAGCTTGGTTTAACATCTGAGGAATATGATAGAATAATTTCTCTTATAGGGAGAGAACCAACATTTGAAGAGCTTGGGATGTTTAGCGTGATGTGGAGCGAGCATTGTAGTTATAAAAATTCAATTGCTGTATTAAAAACTTTGCCAAGAAGCGGTGGTAGATTGCTTGTTTCGGCGGGTGAGGAAAACGCAGGGCTTGTTGATATAGGTGATGGGCTTGCTGTTGCTTTTAAAATTGAATCACATAATCATCCATCTGCAATTGAACCGTATCAAGGAGCTGCAACTGGCGTTGGAGGTATTTTAAGGGATATTTTCACGATGGGCGCAAGACCGATTGCTATCCTTGATTCTTTGAGATTTGGTGAGATTTCAAATCCAAGAGTTAAATATCTTTTCAATGGGGTTGTTCGTGGCATTGCGGATTATGGTAATAGTTTTGGATGCCCAACGGTTGCTGGCGAAGTCTATTTTGACAAAAGTTATAACCAAAATCCACTTGTAAATGCGATGGCTGTTGGGATTGTGAAGCATGACCAAATAGTTCGTGCAATTGCAAAAGGTGAGGGTAACCCCGTTTTAATAGTTGGTTCAAGCACAGGTAGGGATGGAATTCATGGGGCGACATTTGCATCTGAGGAGATAAGTGAAGAATCCGAGTCAAAAAGACCGTCTGTTCAAGTAGGAGATCCGTTTGCGGAAAAACTTCTGCTTGAGGCGACACTTGAGGCAATTAAAACAGGTTATGTTGTTGGAATTCAAGACATGGGTGCAGCTGGGATAACTTGCTCAACAAGTGAAATGAGCGCAAGGGGGAAAAGCGGAATGGAAATAGACCTTGATCGTGTCCCTGTTAGAGAAAAGGGAATGAGTGCATATGAAATTTTGCTTTCTGAATCGCAAGAAAGGATGTTAATGGTGGTAAAGAAAGGATTTGAGGATAAAATAATTGATATCTTCAAAAAATGGGATTTAAACGCTGTTGTGATTGGGTATGTGACAAATGATGGGAGGTTGAAGATTAAAAAGGATGGAAAAATTGTTGCGAACATACCTGCGGATTCGCTTGTCGTTGGGGGCGGTGCCCCTGTTTATTATAGGGAGGCGAAAGAACCAGACTATCTTAAAAAAGTTAGAAATTTCAATCCTTATGATCTTCCTGAACCAGATAATTTAAACGAGATATTTTTAAAATTGATTTCTTCACCAAATATAGCAAGTAAGGAATGGGTTTATCAGCAATATGATACAATGGTAAGAACAAACACAATTGTTTTACCTGGCGGTGATGCTGCTGTTATCAGGATAAAAGGAACAAACAAGGCAATTTCTGTTAAAACTGATTGCAATGCAAGATATGTTTATCTCAATCCCTATCGTGGAGCTATGATAGCAGTTGCAGAATCAGCAAGGAATGTGGTTTGCACTGGGGCAGAACCTGTTGCGATTACGAATTGTCTTAACTTCGGAAATCCATATAAACCAGAGATATTCTGGCAATTTAAAGAAGCGGTTCGTGGGATGGGGGATGCTTGCAGATTTTTTGGTACGCCCGTGACGGGTGGAAATGTGAGTTTTTATAATGAAAGTCCAGAAGGTGCAATTTATCCAACGCCTGTTATCGGTATGCTGGGAATTGTTGATGATTTAAAATTTGTGACAACTGCAAATTTTAAATCTCCAGGTGATTTAATAATTCTTCTTGGTAAAAACACTGATGAAATCGGTGGAAGTGAATATCTTGCCTGGGTTCATGGTAAGGTTTTGGGTGATGCGCCTGAAATAAACCTTGAGCTTGAAAAGAGCGTTCAAAAGGTATGTCTTGATGGGATTCGCCAAGGTTTACTAAAATCAGCTCATGATGTTTCGGATGGTGGTATTGCTGTAGCGCTTGCTGAATGTTGCATAATTAATAAAGAGAATATCTTGGGTTGTGAGATTAAACTTGAAGATAAAATTCGCCCCGATTTTTTATTATTTGGCGAGGGACAATCAAGAATAATAGTTACAATTGATGAAAAGAATTTAGGGAAGTTTGAAGAGATTTGCTCTGAAAATAAAGTTCCTTACGCTGTAATTGGTGTTGTAACACAGGAAAAAAAGATGAAGATAAACGATTGGATTGAAATTGATATTGAGAAAGTAGCAGATTTATATTATAACTCAATTAGGCGAATTATGGAGGTTATATAAGGGATTGTGGGCCCTGGAGGACTCGAACCTCCGACCCGCTGATTATGAGTCAGCTGCTCTGACCAACTGAGCTAAGGGCCCGTTGAATTCACTATAAATTTAAAAAATTGAAATAAAAAAGTCAAGAAAAAATGGGTTCAAGATTGCGCTCAATAGATTGGGATGAAGGAAAGTTCAGGTTTATTGATCAGACTAAATTACCGCTTGAACTCGTTCTTGTTGAAACGGAAGATTACAAAGTTTTGATTGATGCTATAAAAAAACTTAAAATTCGTGGTGCACCAGCAATTGGGATTGCAGCGGGGTTTGGGATTTACCTTGGAATTAAAAATTTTAACGGTGATGATAAAGAGAAGTTGAAAGTTGTTTTTGAAAGCGTATGTGATGAGTTTGCAAGGACCAGACCGACGGCGGTGAATTTATTTTGGGCTATTGATAGGATGAGAAAGGTTTTCTATGAAAATTTACATCTTGAGGTAAATAATCTAAAAGATAAACTGCTTAATGAGGCGCTTTCAATTCAGAGAGAAGATATACAGATGTGTAGACAGATAGGTTTAAATGGAGCGAAGTTAATCCCTGATGAAGCAGGTATTTTAACTCATTGTAATACAGGATGGCTTGCAACTGGTGATTATGGTACTGCGCTTGGGATAATTTACACTGCTTTTGAGCAAGGTAAGAAGATAAAAGTTTATGTTGATGAAACCCGTCCGCTTCTTCAGGGGGCTCGGCTTACAACATGGGAATTGATGCAGAGAGGAATTGAAACAATCTTGATAACTGATAACATGTCGGCTTATCTTATGAAACTTGGGAAAATTGATTGTGTTATCGTTGGAGCGGATAGAGTTGCGCTTAACGGTGATACAGCGAATAAAATTGGAACCTATAATCTTGCGATATCTGCAAAGTATCATAATATACCTTTTTATGTTGCCTGTCCAACATCTTCAATTGATTTCAATATGAAGAGCGGAGATGAGATACCGATTGAAGAGCGGGGTTCGGATGAAATTGTGGAAATAATGGGGAAAAGGATCGCCCCAGAGGGTGTTAAGACATTTTCTCCAGCTTTTGATGTCACGCCAAATCACTTGATAACGGCGATTATAACTGAACTTGGGATTATTTATCCACCTTTTGAAGAAAATATTCAAAAAATTAAAGAAGAGAACAAATCTCACGACTGAATGTTAAGTAAAACGGAAGCTGTTGTGCTAAAGGCGATGAAATACAGGGAAACAAGCAAGATTGTAACTTTATATACAAGGAAGTTTGGTAAGATAAATGTGATTGCAAAGGGTGCAATGCTTACTACAAGTAAATTCGGGGCTTCACTTGAACCCATGTCGTATATTCTTGCCGTTCTTTATAAGAAAGAAACGAGAGAACTTCAATTTCTTTCACAGGCGGATGTGATTAAACCGTTTTTAAATCTCTACTCTGATTATAATAAAATGACGCTCGGTCTTTCAATTTGTGAGCTCGTTTATAAACTCATAAAATTTGAGGAGGGGAATCAGAATATTTTCAAGTTGCTTGTTGACACGCTGGATAAGCTTAACGAGGTGAGGAAAAATGAGATAAATCTTTTGTGGTTCTTCATTATACATTTGCTTGAGGAGAGCGGTTTTAAAATTAATTTTAACTCATGTGTCTTGTGTGGCGAAAAATTTACGGAGAAAAATTTAGCGCAGAAGATATTTTTCGTGGTTGATAAAGGTGGTTTTTTATGTTCCAAGTGTGGCTTTGACAAAGGGGAGAATTCTTATTCTATTGCGACATTTAAGAGCTTGGCCTGGCTTGAAAGGGCTAAAATTGAAAGTGTAACAAATTTGAAAATCCAAAGTAATATAAATAGCGAGATGCAGAACTTGTTGAGCGATTATATTAAAGCACATTTTGATGAGCCAGTGAATTTGAAATCGCTTGAAATTTATTATAAATTAAAGTGAAACAAAGTGTCCCTTAACCCTGTTATTATTTATTGAATTAAAAAACAAAAACACTAATTAGGAGGCAAAAGAAGCCATGACGAAGAAGCAAATTGCTGGAGCAATTGCACTTGTACTTGCTGGAATGTTGTTCGGGATAATACTTGTGTCTGGATTTAATGCTGTTAAGCCAATTGCAGCTGTTGATGTACCGATTATTGGTTCCCAGGATAAACCAACAAACACGAAATTTGATATACTTTCAACTCAAAATGCGTTTGTTCAGGTAGCCAAAGAAGTTGTTCCAACTGTTGTGTCAATCAAAGTTGTTACCAAAAGAGAAAGCCAAAGTCGCCCGTTTGACTTCTTTCATTTCTTTGGACCTGATTTTGAGTTTAAGATTCCCGAGCCGATGCCTCAAGAGGGGATGGGTTCAGGTGTGATAATAACAAAAGATGGATATATTTTGACAAATAATCATGTGGTTGAAGGTGGAGAAAAAGGCAGTATAACAGTGACGCTCTGGGATGGAAGGGAATTTAAGGGTAAGCTAATTGGAAGAGATAAATTAACAGATCTTGCTGTTATAAAAGTTGATGCAAATGATCTCCCAGTTGCAAGATTTGGAAACTCGGATGAGCTACAGGTTGGTCAATGGGTTCTTGCTGTTGGCAATCCGCTTGGGTTGAATCTTACAGTTACAGCTGGGATTGTAAGCGCATTAAGCAGGAATATTGGAATAATCAGAGATTCTTATGGCGTTGAAAACTTTATACAGACGGACGCGGCGATCAACCCGGGGAATAGCGGTGGTCCGCTTGTTAATTTAAATGGGGAAGTCGTTGGTATAAATACAGCGATTGCTTCAAGAACTGGATATTATCAAGGTTATGGTTTTGCAATTCCTATAAATCTTGCTCGCAAGGTTGCAGAGGACATAATAAAATATGGAAAGGTGAGAAGAGGTGTTCTTGGGGTGCAAATTTCTCAACTTGATGAATCAACAGCGAAAGGATTTGGGCTTGATAAACCACGTGGAATTTTAGTTCAAGATGTTATCTCTGGTAGTGCAGCTGAAGAGGCTGGAATTAAATCCGGGGATGTAATCCTTGAGTGCGAGGGTAAGGAGGTAAATAGACCTGGGGAGCTTCAGGAAATAATTGCCAGGAAAAGACCAGGCGACAAAGTTAAATTGAAAATTTACCGGGATGGCAAAACATTTGAAGTAACAGCTACATTGAAGCCGAGGAAAGAAGATGAAGAAGTTGCGCAAACGGATAATACTGAACCGCCAGCAAAGGAAATTGAGCCAGGAGTTATAAGCTTTGACAAACTTGGTTTGACAGTCGCAAATCTTGATGATGAGGCAAGGAATAAATATAAAGTTAAAAATGGTGTTATAATTACAAGGGTTGAACCGTTTTCTGAGGCATTTGATAAAGGGATAAGAGAAAATGATATAATAATTGAAGCTGATAGAAAGCCGGTGCGTAATGTTGATGAATTGAAGAAGATAGTACAAAGCCATAAATCTGGTGAGGTTGTGCTTTTGAGGATTAAGAGCTCAGCAGGGAATAGGTATGTTGGGTTGACGATACCTTAATATATGGGAAAGGCGTGGCGTTAAGCCACGCCTTTTTGTTTTTAAGTTCAAAGATTGACAAGCTGGAAAATTTTTATTATCTTTGAGTTAAGAATTCAAAATTCAGTTGGCGGAGAAATGAAAAAAGTTTTTGTATTTTTACTCGTTCTATTTTCTGAGTATGTGTTCTCACAAAGCTCAGCGGGCGCGGGGGCTACATTTCAGCAAAGATTTATAGTTGATATGCCCACAGCTGGACTTTTGAAATCAAACAGTGTTTCGCTTGATGCGGACTTCTTTGCAGATGGGGGACTTATGCTAAGGCTTACAGCTTCAGCATTTAATCGTCTTAATTTCGGAATTTCATACGGCGGTAGCAAAATAATCGGTGATGGAAATGTTAATTGGTATAAACTTCCCGGTGTAAATTTAAAAATTAGAATAATTGATGAAACAAAAAATTTTCCAGCGCTCGCGCTTGGATTTGACTCGCAAGGAAGGGAAAGATACATTGATAATTTAAAAAGGTATGAATTTAAGTCTCCGGGTTTTTTCTTAGTCGGTAGCAAGTCGTTTAAATTTTTTGGTTACTCATCAATTCATGGGGGCGTAAATTACTCACTTGAAAAAGATGATGGGGATGCATCGGTGAATTATTATATTGGCTTTGATAAAACAATTGGGAATGACTTAACATTTTCAGCTGAATATAATTTTGCTGTAAATGATAACTCTGTAAATGCAATCGGAAGCGGAAAGGGTTATTTAAATGCTGGAATAAGGTGGTCGCTTGGGAATGGGTTTACAATTGAATTTAACTGGAAAGATATTTTGCGTAATAAGGAGCCTGGAAATTCAAGAGTTGTTAAACTTGAGTATATTCAGTCATTTTGATTGAGAATTTTTTATGTGCTGGATTTGTTAAAGTTATTGAAATAGAATTCATCATTACAGGAGGTGTGAAGGATGAAAAAAATAATTTTAATAGCGTTTGTTAGTGCTTTATTCTGGGGTTGTTATACTCAAATTGGAACGCTGAAAGAAGACGAGGGATACTCAACTTCTAAACCAGAGTATAAATACTATTCCGAGAATTATGACTACGCTGGATGGTATTATCAGCGGTATGTTTATCGTTATTATCTACCATATCCGAGGTATTATCTATTTTTCAGGTATTATACTCCAAGTTTTGCTATTGGTTGGGGCGAATGGTGGTATTATGACCCGTACTGGTTTGATTATTACTGGTGGAACTGGTATTGGTGGGACAGATATTATTGGTGGGATCTATACTGGTATCTTCCGACCTGGTATTATTATCCATGGTGGTATAGAGCTCCTGTGATCGTGGTAATCAATAATTATCCGTATTACTCTGGTGGTGGAAGGACAGTTGTGTTTAGATCAAGAAATTTTGGTTCAACGCGAGAAGGGGTGCGTGATGAAAGGATGAAAACTGAATCAAGTTCGCAAAGTGTGGCACAACCATCAAGGAATGCGCCATTGAGAGGTTCTGGAGGAAGTGTGCAAAGTGGATCTTCTGATGAAGGAAGTTTAAGGAAATCATCAAGTTCTGGAGGAAGGACGCCAGCAGTTGAGAGAGGTGGTGGTGAAAGAACGCGTGGTGAAGGTTCAACGCGAACTCCTTCAACTCCGAGAGTCGTGCCGAGATCAAACGATGGGAACTCAGGGACACCAAGGCAGGATTCAACGCCACCTCGCAGAACAGAGCAACCCAGAAGAATGGGAGCAAATAGAGGTTTAATTCAAATTTACAGAAATTATGAAACTGGAAGAAACACATTGATTGAGATGCCAAAACATGATTTGCCGAATGTTTTGAATAATTCATCTTTGCGAGGTCAGCCAAGTAGTTCAACGGGATTTTCACAACCCGAGCAAAGGCAGGAGCAGAAAAGACATATAGGAAATAGAAGATGAAAAAATTAATTCTTGTAGTTTTAGTTTTATCAGGTTGCTATACTGTTATAAAGCATCCTGAGGTTAATTATATTGATTCATCTGGTGAAGTTTACACTTCGCATATTTCTTACAGAAGTGATTGTGCCGGATGCCATTCGGTTTCTGAATTAAATTATTTCTATGATTTAGTTCCAGCGCATACTGCATCACCTTGGGCTTATTATAATTCACCGTGGTGGTTTTGGTGGTCTGGGAATTATGTTGATACCGCTCGTACTCAAAATATGGAGATGCCTTCCGAAAGACAGAGGGAATTTGGCTCTCATAGAACTGCCTCAGGTAATAGTTCGTTTACTCCACCGCCACCGACGAGGACTCCTCCAAAATCTACTTCTGGGATTGAGGGAGATAGTTCATCATCTTCAATGGGGAAAGCCAAGACGACAAACGATAGAGGAGATCAATCAGGTTTTCGGTCTTCAACGAGTGGAGATTCAAGGGAACAAAATAAAGATGGGAATAAAGAATCTGAAGGTAAAAGAAACATTGGTTCAAGAAGAAAATGAAAAAGTTAGCGTTAGTTTTAATAATTTTACTTTTTAATTTCACCTTTGCACAATTTCCCGATGACGCTCTTAGATATTCAATGTTAAATTTTGGTGTTGGAGCGAGAGCAACTGGGTTTGGATTTGCATACATTGGCGTTTCAGATGATTATTCATCAATTTTTTGGAATCCAGCGGGGCTTGCTCAAATAAGAAGGTTTGAATTTGCAGGTGGTTTGAATCATTTATCGCTTACTAATTCTGCAAGGGTTTTTGATTACTCAAATTCATTTGAGAATACCACAACAAATTTAAATACAGTTGCCCTTGTTCTTCCTGTTCCAACAATTCGTGGAAGTTTGGTCTTCGCAGGTGGGTATGTGCGTGTTTCTGATTTCACGGGGACTCTTTCAATTTCTCTTTTCAATTCTCAAAGTTCCATTGTTCCATCGCTTTATGATCCTAACCCTGAATTTGATCTTGCTTGGAAACTTGGACTTGAAGATTCAACAGGGGCAACTCAGATTTTAAACAATGTTCAGCAAAAGATAACTTTGTATGAAAGTGGTGGGTTAAATCATTGGTTTGTTTCAGGCGCTATTGATATAGCGGAAAATTTATCAGCTGGAGCTACGATTTCAATTGTGACTGGAAATTATAAGTATGATAGAAGATTTATTGAAGCCGATACAAGAGATTTTTATAAAAATTTCCCGTGGGATTTTGCTCAATTAACGGTTTCGGATATAATTGACGCAACTGTAAGTGGTTTTTCAGCGAACGCTGGTTTAATGTATAGAAGCAATTTCTTTAGAATTGGATTGATGACGAGATTGCCGGCATCTTTGAGTGTTAAGGAAAATTATTCAAGAAGCGGGGAAAGTTCTTTTGATAATGGCGATTCGTATTCATATTCTTATTCTGGGATTTCAAAATATAGTGTGCTTTCCCCGTTTTATTTTGGTGCTGGGTTATCTTTTAATTTGAAAGATGCAGTTCTCGTTGCAGGCGATGTCGTTTATGTTGATTGGCGTCAAATGGAGTTCAAAAATAACCCAGATTTAATTCAACTTAATAGAGATATAAAAGAGATATTCACGGAGACCGTAAGCTTAAGTGGTGGCGTTGAGGTCATGATTCCGTTTCTACAGCAAGTTAAAGTAAGAGTTGGGTATAGCTACAGACCCTCGCCTTATGCAGAAGATAAGGGGATTTCAAGCAGGGCTACAAAACTTCTAACTTCTGGATTTACCGTTCTTTTACAAAAGACGCTTTTAATTGATTTTGCCTACATAAGTGGAAAGTGGAGCACAATACATACTCAATATAGCTATAAACTTGGAAGCGATTACTATAGCTTAATCACAAATGAGGATAACAAAGCAAAGAACTTTATCTTGACCCTGCGATATAGGTTTTAAAACAAATTAGGGAAATAGATTGAGAAAGTTCTTTTTTTCTCTGGTTCTTTTAATCATTTTCCTTGGCTGTGGTAGCTCAAAGCAAACTTTGAAAGAAAATTCAAGTTCTATCCCTACCTCAAACACTGAGTTAAAGTCTCCTTTTGGGAAAAAATACGAATATGTTTACAAACTTATCAAACCTGTGACAAAGGATAAGCTTTTCTTCTCTGACCTGAATATATCTGTTGAATTTGTGATTGACGAGTCTTTTATTCATTTGAGGTTAAAAAACAAAAGAAATGAAAAGATCAGTCTTTCCTTGAATGATGCACAGATTTTAATTGATGCTCGTGCGTCAAAAGTTATGAATTTTAATTATTTAAACGAGTTTAATTATTCCCCTGTTGGTTTTTCAACTAACATTGACATTTTCCCAAATGCTTTTGTAGAGTTGCATCTCGTTCCGTCAGATCGTGTTCTTATGAGTTCGGGAGATTATGAAATTGCTGGTTTTTACCCATATATTGATTTCAACGATGAAAAAAGGGCGAAAGAAATTTACGGAAATATCGGAAGGAAAATCGGGCTTTATCTTCCTGTTGAAACAGATAACGAGATTTATGATTATTATTTTGAGTTTCAGATTGTTGATGTTAAGGTGGTCGGGGATTATTATCCCAGAAAAAGAGGTCCACTTGTTCAGACACAACTTCCTTCTGAAATAGTTATAAAAGGTGAAGGTTTGAGTCCTGCCGAAAGCTTTATAGCGTCAACTTTGATTTCTTTCTTTGTTCTCATCTCTGCTTATTTCATCTTTGCGAGGGAAAAAGGGAAGATATAGTTATGGTGAGTGGGAAGATTGATGTTAGGTTGAAAAGAATATACGGGGATAAAAAATCGGGAGCATCAATTCTTGCCGAAGAGTTGTTTGATGTTTTGGAGAAGTTGGCGGTGGAGAGCAAAAGTAAAAAAGAGTTCTTGCGTTTCATTGGGAATTTAAAAAATGATTTAAAAAGATATCATCCGCTTTTGTTTCAACTTCAAAATCTTGTTGAGTTCGTTCGTTTGGCTTTGATGAGAGGGGATAAAAGCGAGATGCTTTTAACTATCAGGAAAGTTGAGGAAAGATTTAAAAATGCAAGTGAAAAAGTTGCGGAAAATTTTTTGATATGGCTTGATGAGAATAACTTTAAGAAAGTTTCAATTGCAACTTTAAGCTACAGTGGGACTGTGTTGAGGTGTCTTTCTTATGCGAAAGATAGAATCTCAAAGGTTTATGTTTTTCGCTCGTGTCCAAGGTGTGAGGGTGATGAGATGGCAAGAAAACTTGTTGATGAAAAATTTAAAGTTTTTTTGGTGAATGATTTTGGTGCCGACTTTGTCCTTAAGGAAGTTGATCAGGTGGTTTCTGGGTGCGATGCAATTTTTAAAAATGGAGATGTTCTCAACAAAGCTGGAACATTGACAATTTTTAAAATTGCGAGAATGCAAGGGAAGGATACGATAGTTCTTGGTGATTTCTCAAAGTTTGTAAACAGGAAAGCGATTGAGAGAAAATTTTTTAAACAATGTTTTGAAATCGGAAAAAGCGGGGGTGTTGAGACTTTGGATGTTATTTTTGAGATTGTAAGCTCCAAATTTATTGGGTATTATATAACTGATGCTGGAATCCTTGTAAATAAATACAGAAGTGGAAATGAAATCGTTTATAATTTATCTGAAATGTTCAGTTTGTGGTGAAATTTTTGAGCATACACAAGTGCAGAGGTTTTGCCAAAATTGTAATGCGCCATTGATAGCTGTTTATGATTATGATGCGATAAGGGAAAGTGTTGATAGAGATAGCTTTAAAAGCAGGGTTTCAAGCATGTGGAGATATTTTGAGTTTTTGCCTGTTATTGATGAGAAAAATGTGATAAGCTTGGGTGAGGGGTGGACGCCTCTTTTGAAGTTGAAAAAGTTTGGCAGTATGCTTGAGTTGGATAATTTGTATTTGAAGGATGAATCGTTTAATCCAACTCTTTCATTTAAGGCTCGTGGTTTGTCGTGCGCTGTTTCAAAGGCTTTTGAGCTTGGAATTGAAAAAATTGCTTTGCCAACTGCTGGGAATGCTGGAAGTGCTTTAAGTGCTTATTGTGCTAAAGCAGGGATTAAATGCTTTGTGAGTGCACCGAAAGATACACCACAATTGATTTTGAAGGAGTGCGAATTTTATGGTGCTGAAGTTACTCTTGTTGATGGTTTGATTTCAGATGCTGGGAAGATAGTTCAAAGTAGAAGTGAATTTTTTGATATTTCAACTATGAAGGAACCGTATCGTTTGCAGGGTAAGAAAACACTTGGGTTTGAAATTGTTGAACAACTTGGCTGGGAAGTTCCCGATTGGATAATTTATCCAACTGGCGGTGGAACAGGTCTTATAGGGATATGGCTTGCTATTGAAGAAATGATTAAATCAGGTTTGATTGAGAAAAAGTTTCCAAAGATGGTTGCGGTTCAATCATCTGGGTGTGCTCCGATTGTTAAGGCTTTTAAGGAAGGGAAGGAACGAGCTGAGTTTTGGGAAGATGCGAAAACAATCGCATATGGTTTGCGTGTGCCAAAGCCTTTTGCGGATAGACTAATTCTTAAAATTATCCGTGAGAGCGGAGGTTTTGCACTTGAAGTTGAGGATGAGGATATGCTTAAAATGATGAAGCAAATAGCTGAGTTTGAAGGAATTTTCCTTTGCCCTGAGGGTTCAGCAACGGCAGTGGCTGTTGAAAAACTTGTCTCGGATGGATTTGTGAAAAGGGAAGATGTTGTCGTCATTTTTAATACTGCTTCTGGATTAAAATATCTTTAAAAAAATTAAGGTGTGAAATATGTTCACTGGTAAAAATGTTGTTATAACTGGCTCAACAGGCGGGCTTGGATCTGTGGTAGTAAGATATTTCCTTGAGAATGGGGCAAATGTTTTCGCTGTGTATAGGAAGGAGAAAAAGTTTAAGCAGATTTTCAGAGATGTTTTGAAAAATGTAAATCTTTACAAAGTCAGGGCTGATTTGACAAATGAGAAGGATGTTCAGAAAATTTTTAAATTTGTGAAAAGATATGGTGGGGTTGATTTTTTGATAAATTGTGCTGGCGGATATTTTGAAGGGAAGATGATTTTTGAGCTTGAAGAAGATAAATTTGATGAGATGATGGATTTAAATCTGCGAACTGCTTTTCTTTGTTCAAAGTGGGCTTTGCGTGATATGATCCCAAAAAGAAATGGAAGAATTGTAAATATATCTGCTTTGCTTGCTGTTAAGCCTTCACCAGGCAGGGGAGCTTATATTATTTCAAAAGCTGGCTTAATAGCGCTTACAGAGGTAATCGCTGAAGAAGTTAAAGATTTCAATATAACTTGCAATGTTATTTTACCAAGTATAATTGCAACGGAGGATAATAAAAAGAGCATGTCAGGAGCTGATTATACAAGGTGGGTTGATCCGCTGGAGCTTGCGAAATTTATAGGATATTTATGTTCAGATGAGGCAAAGGGGATAAACGGTGCTGCGATAAAGTTTCCTGGAAAAGTTTAGTTTGTTTTTTTGGTTTTATTTGTTTATATTTAAAACCTGAAAATTAAACTTTCTACCTGATGATATTTCCAGGTTCAGGTTTAAAGCGAAAGAGGCAACGTTTATATACTATTTTATTTTTTTCTGATGAGGATGAGAAACCGAAAGGCGTGAAGTTAAGTAAACAGGCATTAATTGCATATATTACGCTTGTTGTTATCTTTATTTCTGCGATCGTTTTAGTATTGGTGATTCATACCCCTGTTAAATACATTGTTTTTCCGGAAACATTTGCTGAAAGTAGAGAAAGAGCAAAAAAAATGCAAGAGTTATATCAACGACTTGAAAATTTCGCGTATGAGCTTGAGAAGGTTAAACTTTACAACAATCTTTTACGGCAGGCGCTTGGGGAAAAGGTAAGTGATAGCATAGCTGTCAGCATAAGTCGGCTTGAGAATATGTCACAGAAAAAACAGATGATGTTTGAAGAGAATGGTTTTGATGTTTTGCAGGTGATAGATATTGAAAGTGTTAAACCAAAATTTATTTTCCCTGTCTTTAATGGCTTTATAACTCGTGGTTTTGATCCCAACATTCAGCATTTTGGGATTGACATAGCTGGAAAGGAGGGGGATGTGGTAAGAGCAGTTGATGATGGTTATGTGATTTTTTCTGACTGGACTTATAGGGATGGTTATGTTATCATTATCTTACACAGTGGGGGTTATATGAGTGTGTATAAGCATGGACAGATGAACCTAAAGGCAAGGAATTCTTTTGTTAAGCAGGGCGAGGCAATTGCACTTGTTGGTAAGACGGGGAAAACTGGAAACGAACCGCATCTTCATTTTGAAATTTGGAAAAATGGGAAACCGTTAAATCCAAAATTTTATATACCAAATTAATTGGGTAAAATTGAATGGCTTTAATCGGTGGAAATAGGGAAGGAAAAAGTTCAAATGTTGAAATTAATATCATTGCGAATGGAACAGTAATTGAAGGTAAGATTGTAAGTCAGGGAAGCATGAGGATTGATGGAAGGGTAATTGGAAATGTCCATGTTAATGGAAACTTGACGATTGGAACAACTGGAGAAGTTCATGGGGATATTGAAGCCAAAAATGTCATCATAGGCGGGAAGGTTAACGGGACAATTGTTGTTGCTGAAAAGCTTGTTTTTGAAAGCAAGGCAGTTATCAAGGGAGATGTTAAGGCATCAAAGCTTGTGGTTGATGAGGGAGCGATTTTTGATGGTAAATGTGTGATGACAAGCGCCTCAACAGTTAATAGAACTTCTTAAATGTTGGATGAAGAAAAAAGGGAAAAGGCGTTTCAGAGCATTGGTCGTGCGATAAAAGAGATAGCGCCGTATAGCGGACTTGGTTTACAGCTTGCGGTAACAGTGGTTATATTTTGGTTTATTGGAAAATTGATTGACGAACATTATGGGACATCGCCATTGTGGATGGTCGTGGGAGCAATGCTTGGAATAGCTGTAGGGATGTATAACTTTATAAAAGCGGTAATTGAACTTGGAAAAAAGAAAGAGAAACGAGATGAGAATTGATGTTAAAAAGTTTTTAAAAAATATCTTGATTGCTACTGTCCTTGTGTGGTTGTTAATTTCTTATCCACTTATTAAATTTGCATCTGGTGAATTTATAAGGTCATTTATCGTTGGTTCTTTGATAAGTTTTGTAAATTCAGTTATCGGAATTTTTGTTCTAAAGCAAGGTATAGCTAAGCCAGACAAGGAATTTTTGAAGCTGACATTTGGTAGTATGGGAATAAGGTTATTTGCAATCGCTGGTTTAATTTTGCTTATGCTTGAGGTTTTAAACTTTGAAATCTATGGTCTTGTTATGTCTTTGCTTTTATTTTACTTTATCTTTCTTGGCGTTGAAATTTTCTACTTAAGTAAATTGACAACAAAAAAGGAGTTTTGACACAGGTGTGGTTAAGTCATCTGGTCGCTGTAGCTGATACTCTAAAACATCCTAACGCCTCTCATGGCAGTGAGGAAAGTTCTAACTGGATGCTTCATCACATATCTGACTCAAGGACAATTGACCTTGAACCATTTGGACATATAACTCTTCCGCAATTTCCAACGATTAATGTTGCGGGGATAGAAATAGACCTTTCAATTACGAAACATGTTTTCTTTATGTGGCTTGTTTCAATTATTTTGATTGTGGTTCTTTCGCTTGTTGCGAGAAGTTATAAGAGAAGTGTTGTCCCACATGGGATTGCAAATCTTGTTGAGGTTTTTGTTGTTTTCATTCGGGATGAAATAGTTTTATCTGTGATTGGTAAGGAGGGCTTAAAATACCTTCATTATTTCTTAACGCTTTTCTTTTTCATTCTTTTGTGTAATCTTTTCGGTTTAATTCCTTATGGGGCAACAGCTACGGGAAATCTTGCAGTTACGGGAGGGCTTGCGTTTTTATCGTTTATTTTGATTCAGCTTGCTGGGATAAAGAAGCATGGTTTAATTGGGTATTATAGAGGGCTTGTCCCACACGGTGTTCCAGCGTTTGTTGCACCAGTTATGTTCATAGTTGAGTTTCTTGGGCTTTTTGCAAAAGCATTTGCTTTGACTGTTCGTTTGTTTGCAAACATGACCGCTGGACATATTGTGATTTTATCTCTGATTGGTTTGATATTTGTTTTCAAGAGTGTTCTTGTAGCTCCAATTTCAATTGCCTTTGCAATTTTTATAAATCTTCTTGAGATACTTGTTGCTTTCATTCAGGCGTATATATTCACAATGCTTACTGCATTATTTGTGGGTCTTTCAATACATCAACATTAAAAACAAAAATAAAAACAAAAGGAGGAAAATATGCCAGAATTAGCACACCTTGCTGGTGGCTTTGGCGCAGCTTTATCGGTAATTGGCGCAGCATACGGGATAAGCAAGCTTGCTGCTGCTACAATGGAGGCAAGCGGTCGTCAGCCAGAGGTTGCAGGTGAGGTTAGGACATCAATGATAATTTCGGCAGCTTTAATTGAAGGCGTTACGCTCTTTGCAGAAGTTATTTGCATTATTCTTGCGTTAAAATAAAAATTATTTAAAAGATGCTTGAGATAAATCCTGGTGTTGCAATATGGACTATAATTACATTTTTGATACTTGTTGCTATTTTGAAGAAAGTTGCGTGGAAGCCAATAGTTGATGCGTTGACAAGGAGAGAGGAAAGCATAAGAAAGGCGCTTGAAGATGCTCAAAGAGCTCGGGAGGAAGCTGAAAAATTGATGGAAGAAAACAAACGCAACCTTGCTCGTGCTGAGGAAGAGGTGCAGAAAATAATTCGTGAAGGCAGGGAAACTGCCGAAAGGATACGTGCTGAAATACTTGAACGTGCAAGGAAAGAAGCAGATGTTATGATTGAACGGGCAAAAGAGGAAATTGAAAGACATCGTGAGCAAGCAATGCTTCAATTAAGAGCTCAGGTGGCTGACCTTGCAATTCAAGTGGCATCAAAATTGATTGGAGAAGTATTGAATGAACAGAAACATAAAAAACTTGTTGAAAAATATCTTCAAGAGATTTCATCTGAAAAAAGAGCGTGAGATTGAAAAATGCCAAATTTAAGGGTAGCAAAAAGATACGCAAAAGCTTTGATAGAGATTGCTGAGGAACTTGAAAAACTTGACAGGATAACTCATGATGTCCAGCTGATAGATTCTGTGATAAGAAGTTCGCGTGAGATTCAGCTTTTTTTAAAAAGTCCAATAATCAAAGAGGATAAAAAGAAAGAAATAATTCAGGAGATTTTTACGGATAGTCGTGTTGACCCTGTTACATTGAAATTTATGCTTCTTTTGATTGAGAAAAAACGAGAAAATTTGCTTCATGACATTGTAAAGATGTATCAGGAACTTTATGATGAGAAAATGGGAATTGTGACCGCTGAGGTGTTGACCGCAGTTGAGATTAGCGAAAGTGAGAAAAAGAAGGTGGAGAGAAAAATTCTTGAATTAACTGGAGCGAAGAAAGTTAAAGCAATTTACAAAGTTGACCCCTCAATAATTGGAGGAATTGTGATAAGGATTGGAGATACTGTTTATGATGCGAGCATAAGAAGGAAAGTTCAGCTTTTGCGCGAACAATTGATTTACGGAAGTTAAAAAGAAAAATAAAGGTGAAAAATTATGGCAACGCTTGAAATTAGACCTGATGAAATATCTTCAATATTGAGAAAGCAGTTAACAGGATTTGAAAAAGAAGTTGATGTTTATGATGTCGGAACAGTTCTTCAGGTTGGAGATGGGATCGCACGTGTTTATGGGCTAT
Organism: Candidatus Kryptobacter tengchongensis; assembly: GCA_001485605.1. Lineage (GTDB taxonomy): Bacteria > Bacteroidota > Ignavibacteria > Kryptoniales > Kryptoniaceae > Kryptonium > Kryptonium tengchongense. The sequence continues at coordinate 24,428 of FAON01000006.1, read as the reverse complement.
CAAAAGTGATGATGAGCGAACTTCTTGAATTCCCAAATGGAGTTATGGGGGTTGCAATGAACCTTGAAGAGGATAATGTTGGATGTATTCTTTTCGGTGAGGATACACTTGTTAAGGAGGGAGATATAGTTCGCAGAACTGGGAGAGTTTTATCGGTCCCCGTCGGTGAAAAACTTCTTGGCAGGGTGATAAATCCACTTGGGCAACCCCTTGACGATAAAGGACCTGTGGAGTTTGAGAAATATATGCCAATAGAGCGAAAGGCTTTGGGCGTTATTTATCGTCAGCCTGTGAAGGAACCATTGCAAACGGGTATAAAGGCAATTGATGCTATGATTCCAATAGGTCGTGGACAAAGGGAATTGATAATTGGGGACAGGCAAACTGGTAAGACAGCTATAGCGATTGATACAATAATAAACCAGAGATTTACTCATACTGAGAGAGCGAAGCAATTGGGGATAAAGCCAGTTTATTGTATTTATGTTGCGATCGGTCAAAAAATGTCAACTGTGGCGCAGGTTGTAGCAAAGCTTGAAGAGGAAGGAGCAATGGATTATACAATCGTGGTAGTTGCCTCTGCAAGTGATCCAGCACCGCTTCAGTATATAGCTCCTTATGCTGGATGCACGATGGGTGAGTATTTCAGGGATTCTGGAAGACATGCCCTTGTTGTTTATGATGATTTGAGCAAGCATGCATGGGCTTATAGGCAGGTTTCACTTCTTTTGAGGCGTCCCCCAGGTAGAGAAGCTTACCCTGGAGATATATTTTATCTCCATTCGCGACTCCTTGAGAGAGCTTCAAAGTTAAGCGATGAACTTGGCGGTGGAAGTTTGACAGCTCTTCCGATAATTGAAACTCAGGCGGGTGATGTTGCAGCTTATATCCCGACGAATGTTATTTCAATTACGGATGGGCAGATTTATCTTGAACCCGGGCTTTTCAATGCTGGTGTTAGACCCGCTATAAATGTTGGTATTTCGGTTTCACGAGTTGGAGGAAATGCTCAGATAAAGGCGATGAAAAAGGTTGCAGGAAGATTACGCCTTGAGCTTGCACAGTATAGAGAACTTGAAGCGTTTGCAAAATTTGCTTCAGACCTTGATAAAGCGACACAGGCACAATTGAGAAGGGGACAACGTCTCGTTGAATTGTTGAAGCAGGATCAATATCAGCCTATGCCAGTTGAAGAGCAGGTTGTTTTAATCTTTGCGGGAACGCAAGGGTATCTGGATGAATTGCCAGTTGAAGCTGTTAGAAGATTTGAAAGTGAATTTCTTGCTTTCATGAGAGCAAGACATAAGGACATCCTTGATAGAATTGCTGAGACGAAAGACCTTGACGAAGAAACAATTCAAAATCTTCATTCAATTTTGAAGGACTTTATCTCATCATTTAAAGCAACATTGTAATATGCGATAAATTATGCCCCTTCCGTGAAAAGCGGAAGGGGTTGTGGCTTATACCTTGTTAAAAAATAAATTCAAAATTTTGAATGCCTGCTTTAAGAGACATCAGAAGACGAATCAACGCTGTAAGAAGCATTCAGAAGATCACTAAGGCTATGAAGATGGTTGCAGCAGCAAGGCTAAGGAGAGCTCAGGATAAAATCATATCTGCAAGACCTTATGCCAGGAAGATTGAAGAGTTGATACAACGTTTTATATCTACTTTTGAAAGTGGCTTTGATGAACCTCTTTTAAAAGAAAGAGAAGTTAAGAACATCGCACTTGTTGTTGTAACTGCTGATAGAGGTCTGTGTGGTTCATTTAATACGAACATAATCAGAAAAGCTTTGTCCCTGATAGAGGAAAGACAGAATGAACTTCCGCAGGGTGGAAAAGTTAAGCTGATCTGTGTGGGTAAGAAGGGTTTTGATTATTTTAGCAGGCATAGGAGAAATTTTGAGGTGATTGATAGTTTTACAGGGCTTTTCAGAAAAACAATTGAATATGTCTGGGTTGAAAAGATAATGGGAAGAATTGTTGAGGGATTTTTGAATGATGAATTTGATAAAGTTGAGATAATTTACAACGAATTCAAATCAATAGTTCAACAGAGAATAGTTGTTGAGCAGTTTTTGCCGATAGTCCCTAAATTTGAAATTGTAAAACCATCAAAGGGTATTAAGGTTCCACTTGTTGAATATATTTACGAGCCAGATGCTCAAGACATTTTGAAAAGTTTGCTGCCTAAGTATCTTGAGACGCATATTTTAAGAATTCTGCTTGAGTCAAACGCAGCAGAGCAAGCAGCGCGAATGACCGCAATGGATAATGCGACGGAAAACGCAAACGAGCTTCTTAAAGATTTGCAACTTCTTTTCAATAAGACGCGTCAGGCGATGATAACTAAAGAAATGCTTGAAATTGCAAGCGGTGCGGAGGCATTGAGAAAGGCTGAGATTGCATAATTACCACGCCATTGTTGAGAGGTCAATTTCAATTTTGTTTGATTCATTCACATAAATAATCTCATCTCTATCTTCGGTTATTTGAATTTCCCAATCCCCGCGCTGATTTTTCAAAGCTGAGCCAAAAAGTTTACGCTTTTTAGTTTCTGTAAAAATTTCCCAAAAGACCCAGCCAAAAATTGCTTCACGGTTTTTTAAATAGAAAGCCGGGACACGAAATCCCGGCTCAACTTCTACATCTTTAACTTTTTTAGCAGTGAAATTTGACTCTTCAAGTTTTTTTATAAACATATCGCTCAAATCAAAATCATCATAAAACAGTTCAACTTTTAAAATGTTAAATTTTCCAGATATTATTTCCTCAAAGATTTCCTCTATCTCTTTAAGTTTTTGCTCAATCAACCCAGTCAGCGATAAATATGTTTGTTTCGCCTCGTTTTTTGCTATTTCTGTTTGAAGCCCAAACAATTTTTTTACCATCATGAGTGAACATCGGAAAACCATCAAAATCTGGGAAATAAGTCACTCTTTCAATCTCGCCTGTTTCAATGTTTACTATGTAAAGATCAAAATCCCTTCCCTTAGGGTCATGCATATTTGACGAGAAAATTATCCTTTTGCCATCTGGATGAAAGAAAGGAGCAAAATTTGCTGCATTATTATTTGTTATCTGTTTTTTATTTTTCCCATCCGCATCCATCACAAAGATTTGCAATTTCATCGGCTTTATGTATCCATCTTTTAAAAGTTGTTCATATTCTACAATCTCTGCTGAATCTTTCGGGTGATATGCACGATAGCAAATTTTTTTACCGTCCCATGAGAAAAACGGTCCTCCGTCATAACCCTTTTCATATGTAAGTCGTTTAACATTTTTCCCATCAAGATCCATCGTGTAAATTTCAAGATCTCCGTCTCTTATAGAGGTAAAAACAATTTTATCTCCTTTTGGCGAGACAGTTGCTTCGGCATCATATCCTGGTGTGTTTGTCAATTGTCTTAAATTTGAACCATCAGCTTTTGCCTTGAATATATCATAGTTATCAAGAGCCCATACATAACCCTTTGAGTAATCAGGTTTTGGGGGGCATTTTTCGCTTATGTGGTGTGTTGATGAGTAAATTATTTCAGTATCACCTGGTAAAAAATAAGAGCATGTTGTTTTTCCTTTTCCCGTGCTGACGAGTCGCAGGTTGCTCCCATCTATGTTCATAATGAAAATTTGATCACATTCAAAACTATCTCGGGTGGATTGAAAAATCAGTTTAGTTTCGTCAAATGAGAAATAGGCCTCCGCATTTTCTCCTCCAAATGTAAGCTGGCGAATGTTTTTCAGATGTTTTTCAAGTGGATGTTTCAATGGTTCTTCTTGTGGAGTAAATGAAAAAAATAGGAATGAAATCACTACAAAGATAAAAAAGTTAAAAAGCTTAACGAAGGCATCTTTTTTCATATTAGGTTTTCAAGTTTATTTTTAAAATTGAACTTTGGGTGCTTGTTGAGCTTGTTCAGCTGCTTTAAAGTAAGGTCTTTCTTTGAAACCGAACATCCCTGCAATTATATTCGTGGGAAATCGCCTTATATAGGTATTATATTTTTGCACAACTTCATTATATCTTCTTCTCTCAACTGATATTCTATTTTCAGTTCCCTCTAATTGAGCCTGAAGTTGAAGGAAATTTTCGTTGGCTTTAAGTTGGGGATAATTTTCTGCTACAGCAAGTAATCTTGAGAGAGCTGAACCGAGTGCATCCTGTGCTTGCTGAAATTTTTCAAAAGCTTGTGGATCTTTTAAAACCTCCGGTGTTATATTTATTTGACCAACGCGTGCCCTCGCCTCTGTTACCTGGATGAAAACTTCCCGTTCATGTTTTGCGTATCCTTTTACAGTTTCAACAAGGTTTGGGATAAGATCATACCTTCTTTGATATTGATTTTCAACTTGTGCCCATGCTTGATTGGTCATTTCATCAAGCTGAACAAGTTGATTGTATGTTGAGGTTATCCATCCGACAATTAGCAATGCTGCTACAAGTAAGAATCCTACGACGCCGAGAACTGCAATTAAAGTTTTTGACATATTCAAATCCTTAATTTTATTTTACTTGCTAAAAATGTAATTAATTCAAAGTTTATTTTCAAAAATTTTGTGGCTGTTCAATAAAAGTGATTGACTTTTTCAATTGCGTGATTTATATTAAAAGAAACAGGTTTAGTCAAAATTTAAATAGGAGGTTAAAATTGGACCTTTTTGACAAATGTTATGCGTTTAAGAGGCATGAGGAAGTAAAGGCAATGGGACTTTATCCATATTTTCAGCCAATTTATGAAAATTATGGACCTGTTGTTAAAATGGACGGACGGGAAATAATCATGGCTGGATCCAATAATTATCTTGGTCTTACGACAGACCCGCGTGTTAAGGAAGCAGCAATTGAAGCTATTAAAAAATATGGAACTGGATGTTCAGGTTCAAGATACTTGAATGGAACACTTGATATTCACATTAAACTTGAGGAACAACTTGCTGATTTTGTGGGCAAGGAAGCAGCGCTTCTATTTAGCACCGGATTTCAAACAAATCAAGGTGCAATAGTCCCGCTAATAGGTAAAGACGAGTATGTTATCTCTGACAAGGATAATCACGCAAGTATAGTGCAGGGGACATTGATTTCAAAAGGCTTATGGGGGAGCGATGTTCTTGTTAGATATCGGCACAATGATATGAAACATCTTGAAGAAGTGATATCAAAGTTGCCCCTTGAAGCAGGGAAGTTGATTGTTACCGATGGTGTATTCAGCATGAGTGGAAACATAGTTAACTTACCTGAACTTGTTAGAATAGCGAGAACTTATAACGCAAGGATAATGCTTGACGATGCCCATGGGCTTGGCGTCCTTGGAAAAGGTGGAAAGGGAACGGCAAATCATTTTGGGCTTGATGATCAAGTTGATATAATAATGGGGACATTTAGTAAAAGTTTTGCATCCCTTGGTGGGTTCATAGCCGGGGAAAAGCCAGTTATTGATTACATTAAACATCACTCTCCAGCGTTAATTTTTAGCGCAAGCATGACCCCTGCGCAGGTTGCAGCTGTTCTGAAAGCTCTTGAAATAATAAAAGCAGAGCCAGAACGAATAGAACGACTTCATTACAACGCAAATAAAGTAAGGCGGGGGCTTAAAAAACTTGGCTTTAATGTCCTTGATGGGCAAACACCAATAGTCCCAGTTGTAATTGGTGATGATTTATTAACATTTAAATTCTGGAGGAAACTATTTGACAATGGAGTTTTTGTTAATGCTGTCATAAGCCCAGCGGTCCCACAAGGAATGCAACTTCTGAGATTAAGCTTCATGGCAACACATGAGGATAAGCATCTTGATATCGTGCTTGAGAAGTTTGAAAAAGTAGGAAAGGAACTTGCATTAATTGATTAAAAAATAAAAGGTAAGAAAATGTCAATTGAAATTCGCCGGGCACTGTCCCGGAAGGAGATGTCCCATTTTATTAAATTCCCCTACAATCTATATAAAAACCATCCTTATTGGGTCCCGCCACTTTTAATTGAGCAGAAAGATCTTGTTGATGTGAAGCGAAATCCCTTTTACAAGCACAGTGAAGCGGAATTTTATTTGGCTTACAAGAATGGTCAAATCGTGGGGAGAATTGCAGCTATTTTGAATCACAATCATAACAAATTTCATGGTGAAAACATAGGATTTTTTGGCTTTTTTGAGTGCATCAATGATAAAGATGTCTCAGCAAAACTTTTTGAAACAGTTGAAAATTGGGCAAAACAAAAAGGGCTTGATGAGATAAGGGGTCCTGTAAATCCTTCAACAAACGACTCGTGCGGAATTTTAATTGAAGGTTTTGATAAACCACCTTGCGTTATGATGCCCTACAATTATGAGTATTATTCAGAACTTTGTGAAAATTACGGTTTTGAGAAGGCAAGGGACTTATATTCATATTATATCTCTCAAGAGATGTTGACCCCAAAGATTATGCAAAGACTTGAACGAGGCGTTGAACTTGTTCTAAAAAGAAGAAACGCAACTATTAGACCTGTTAATTTGAAAAATTTTGATGAAGAGGTTAAAAAAGTTAAAGAAGTTTACAACAACGCATGGAGTAAAAATTGGGGATTTGTCCCACTTACAGATGATGAAATTAACCACATCGCTAAAGGATTGAAGCAGATAGTTGTTCCTGAAATCGCTTTATTCGCTGAAGTTGATGGGAAACCTATCGGGTTTTCACTTTCCATTCCAGATATAAATCAAGCACTGAAAGGTTTGAACGGAAGACTTCTGCCGTTTGGAATTTTCAAATTGATGAAAAATATGAAGAAGATAACGATGATACGTGTTTTGATAATGGGTTTAATTCAGGAATATCGTCTTTCTGGAATAGATGCTGCGTTTTATTATTACACAATTAAAAACGGAATTGAAAAAGGTTATTCAGAAGCTGAACTTGGTTGGGTTCTTGAGGATAATGAGCCAATGAAAAGAGTTGCCGAAAACATCGGCTCCATCCCTTATAAAAAATATCGCATATATTCAAAAAAATTAAAGTGAAAAAAACTATGCCACTACCAAAAGTAGAAAAAATTTGGATGAATGGAAAATTCGTTAATTGGGATGACGCAAAAATTCATGTCCTCTCCCATGTCATCCACTACGGAACAAGCTGGTTTGAAGGAATTAGATGCTACGATACCCCAAAAGGTTCCGCTGTTTTCAGACTTGATGAACATATGAAGCGACTCTATGACTCAGTTAAAATTTATCGGGCTGAAATTCCCTACACCATTGAAGAACTAACCCAAGCGGTCATTGAAACTATCAAAGTCAATAAACTAAAACAATGCTATATAAGACCGATCGTCTTTCGGGGATATTATGAGCTCGGCGTTAATCCAATGAATTGCCCTATTGATGTTGTGATCGCTGTGTGGGAATGGGGCGAATACCTCGGAAAAGAGGCGATAGAAAAAGGAGTGGATGTTAGAGTTTCAAGCTGGCGAAGACCAGCCCCAGATACCCTTCCGATGATGGCAAAGGTTGGAGCCAATTATATGAATTCCCAACTTATTAAGATGGAGGCTCTCGTGGATGGATACGCTGAAGGTATAGCACTTGATTATAACGGTTTTGTAAGTGAGGGAAGCGGCGAAAATATCTTTATCGTTAAAGATGATGTCATTTACACACCTCTTATATCAACTGGCATCTTGCCAGGTATAACCAGAATTTCAGTAATTCAAATTTCAAAAGACCTCGGATACGAAGTTAAAGAAACATTGATACCACGAGAGATGCTGTACATCGCAGATGAAATTTTCTTTACAGGGACAGCAACAGAAATAACGCCAGTGCGAAGTGTTGATAGAATAAAAATAGGTTGTGGGGTACCTGGGAAAATTACGAGAAGTATCCAGAATATTTTTTATGACATCGTTAAAAACGGGAACGATCCTTATGGTTGGCTAACTTGGGTAAAATAAAATTGCTGCCCCGCGAGGATTCGAACCTCGATTACCTGATCCAGAGTCAGGCGTGTTGCCAGTTACACCACGGGGCAGTCTTGACACGCTTATAATATAAACAAAAAGAACTTCAAGTTCAAGTTTCATATAACAGAGAAAAAATTAATTTCGCTCACCCTTGGAGGAATACTTTGGATTTGAACCTTGCCTTGGTTTAAAAATTTAAATGAAGGCTTGGATGAAAATTATTAAAATTTTATTCCCGGTGTTGATATCTTCGGTAGTGTGTTTTCTTTTGGCTGATGAAAAATTTAGGGAGCGGGATAAATTTATTGTCAGGAAAATTGTTTTCATCGGAAATGTAAAAACAAAAAGTGAGGTCATAGCACGGGAATTAACTTTTACGCTTGGTTCAAGGCTTGATACTTCCGAAATTGAACTTAACGAGAATAGAATCTATGGGATGGGGCTTTTTAATAAAGTTAAAATATGGTTTGAAAAAGACTCCACCTCAACCGATAGCATTAATGTTTATGTTTGGGTGAACGAAAGATGGTATATCTGGCCATTTCCTGTTTTCGGCTGGAAAGATAGAGATATAAAAAAATTGTATTACGGAGCTGGGCTAATTCATACAAATTTTAGAGGAAGGAATGAGAAGTTGATTTTCAGTTTTGCGCTTGGATATGACCCATGGATTGAAATTGAATATTTAAACCCTTGGATTCTCGGAAGTAATAACTTGTTTTATTCAATTGAATTAAGTTATCAACGAATTAAAAACAAAAGCAAAATTTTAGAAGAGGGAATAGGGACATTTTATGAAGATATTTTCATTTTTAATTTTTTACTGGGCAAAAGAATTTGGCTTTATAAAAAGATATGGGCAGATGTTGGGTTTAAAAACATCGCAACAACAGGCGAGGCTACTCAATTGAAAACAATCTCTCCAACCGGTGAAGATAAAATTTTAGTCGTTGGGACGGGATTTAAATATGACACGAGGGATATACCAGTTTATCCAAACAGAGGAATTTTGCTTAATTTTCTTTGTAATTTTAATCAGATTTTAAATTACAAATCTTTCTTCATTCAGACTGGGTTGGAAGCTCGGTTGTATCAAAAGGTGTGGGTGGGTTTAATCGCAGGTAGATTTTTCATTTTAAATTCAATCGGGCAAAAAATCCCCGTTTATTCGCATTTTTACTTCGGATATGAAGAGAGAATAAGGGGTTATTTTAACGAAATTTTTGAGGGTGAAAATATACTTGGTGGAATGGTTGAATACAGAATTCCGCTTGTGAAGCAAAAATTTTTAAAATTAGAAAAGGCACCGCTTGAGGAGTTTTCAATTTTAAGGTTCGGGGTTGATTTTATAATCTTTGGTGATATCGGAAGGACTTGGTTTAACAATGAAAAATTTTTTAGTTTAACCTTTTGGAAAGGTTATGGTCTGGGTCTAAATTTTCTTTTGCCATATGATTTGATTTTGAGCCTTGCGTTTGCAAAAAACCAAAAAGGTAAAGGGCAATTTATACTTGATTTCAAGGGAAACTTTTAAGGGTTCGTTATGGGGGTAAATTTTAAAAAATTTGCTTTATTTTGAAATTTTTTTAAATTTCAATAGCCAGAAAATTAAAAAAATGAAGAGGTGAGGTTGAGAAAAAAGAATCTACTTTCAGGTAAACCAATTAACCGAAAGCCAATTGACCCTGATATAAGAATTACAAAGCTTGTTGATGAATATTTTCAAGCGTATAACGCAGGGCGATTAAGAGAAGCTTGTCAATTGTTTGTTGAAAAAATGCTCCAGGATGATGTAACTGTGGGGATGAGTTTAACGGGGGCTTTAACCCCGGCTGGACTTGGTGGAAGTTGTGTAGTTCCACTCATAAAAGCAGGGTTCGTTGATTGGATTGTTTCAACAGGTGCAAATTTGTATCATGATATTCATTTTTCAATCGGACATAAACTTCACCGGGGGACGCCATTTGTTGATGATAGAATTTTAAGGAAAGAGGGAGTGATAAGAATTTATGATATTTTGTTTGATTACGAGGTTTTGCTTTCAACGGATAAATTCATAAGGGAAGTTTTAAAACAGCCAGAATTTCAAAAAGAAATGGGGACCGCAGAATTTCATTATTTGCTCGGTAAGTATGTCTATGAAAGGGAAAAAATACTTGGAATTAAAGATATGAGCATTTTATCAGCGGCTTATAAATATGGCGTTCCTGTTTATGTTTCCTCGCCTGGAGATAGCTCAATTGGGATGAATATCTCGGCAATGGTTCTAAATGGGTATCAAATTAAAATTGACATCGCAAGAGATGTGAATGAAACAGCGGGTATAGTTTATTGGGCTAAATCAAATGGAGGGAAGAGCGCTGTTTTAATTTTTGGTGGCGGTTCACCGAAGAACTTTTTGCTTCAAACAGAGCCACAAATTCAAGAAGTTCTTGGGATAGATGAAAAAGGGCATGATTATTTTCTTCAAATTACAGATGCAAGACCTGATACAGGCGGATTATCTGGAGCAACACCTTCAGAAGCGGTAAGCTGGGGCAAAGTTGACCCAGATAAATTGCCAGACGCTGTTGTGTGCTATATTGATTCTACCGTTGCAATGCCAATCCTTACTTCCTACGCCCTTGCGAAGAGAAAACCGAGGAAACATAAAGGACTTTACTATAGACTTGATGAACTTGTTGAAAATTTAAAAAATGCGCATTTAAAAGCAGTTTCAAAAGGGAAAGTAAAAATATAGTTTTCCATTTCCCGAATCAAATTAAAAACCCAAAAATGGAGGTAAAAATGCATCACAGATTTCAACAGCTCCAGGAATTCGTTAATTCTTTGGAAGATGATTTCAGAAAGTTTTATGAAAAGGGTGTAATGTCCGCTGGGACGCGTTTGAGGAAAAAAATGCAAGAGTTAAGAAAGCTTGCGCAGGAGATAAGGGTTGAAATACAGCAGATAAAACAAGAGAAAAAAGGGGCAAAGAAAGAAGCGGGTTCTGGGGAGTCATAATTATTCGTGCCCCCTTTGGAGAGTGTGAACTGGGTTATTGTAGAAAAACAAAAATAGAAATTACTTTCTCCAGAGGGGGCATTGTGAAATGTATTTTAAGTTATAACCGCTAAACAAGAGTAATATAGGTTATCTCAGGAGGACAATTTAACCTTATTGGTAATCCTACTACGCCTATCCCTCTGGTGACATATAGATGGAAATCACCAAGTTTATAATGTCCTGCTATGAATTTTGAGACAAGTGAAGCGGGTGCGATATAAGTATCGTCAATTTTTGCAAAAACTATCTGACCGCCGTGGGTATGTCCAGAAACAGTTAATTGAATTCCTTTTTGTGCAAACTTGGGGAAATCATATGGTTTATGTGAAAGAAGAATTTTGAAGTCCCCTGGCTCAAGATATCTCGTCGCTTTATCAAGATCAGCACCATAGCGAAGATCGTCTATTCCAATTATAAAAAATTTTTTTCCGTTAATTTCAACTTTCTCTGCTTCATTTCTTAAAACTCTAACTCCATTTTCTTCAATTATCTTTGCTATCCTTTGAGGCTGTCTTGTGAAAAATTCATGATTTCCAAGCGTTGCGAAAATACCATATTTTGCTTTTAAATTTTTAGAAGCATTAATAAATGGGTAAATCTCTTCAAGGTTTGAGGTTATGAAATCCCCAGGCATAAGTATCAGATCTGGTTTAAGTGAATTTAAAGTTTCAAAATAAGGTTTCATATCTTCCTCATTCATGAAAATTCCCGAATGAATATCGCTTATAAGACCTATCGTTAATTCTTTGAGTTCATCTGGCAAGTTTTTAATTTTTATTTTAACTTTTTCAACTTTGAAATCATTTCTTGCAATTGTTCCAAGCGTTGAGCCTGCAAATGCATACGCAGATATACCAAGTAGGGCAGTTTGAATAAATTTTCGCCTTGATTCGTTCAATTTTCGTTCTTTGTTCTGATTTAGCTTTTTAGATATAAATCTCACAAATTTTTGTATTAATTCCCCCAAGGTGATCACAATAAAGATAAAAAGTGTTGCCCCTTGCCATATTGAAAATGGATAAATAAAAAGGGGTGAGTTTAGGTCAAGCAGGAATTGAAATTTTATAGTTCTATTGATGAAAATTAAAATCGTGGGTAAATTGAAAAACCCAAAGACGAATGGGATAAACTTTGAAATTTTTCGCATATTTGTTGATTCTATGTAAAGTGTTAATTTCTTGCATAGATAAACTTGAACAGCAAGGACTAAAGACAACATAAAAAATGCAAAAATTAACATAGGCGATTGAGGATTTATTTTTGGGTTGTTTTAAATATAAAAAAACAAGGTATATTTCTACAAGTGTAAATTTGCATTCTTTTGGAAATTTTTATATATTTTTACTGAATTTGGGCAGGTAGCTCAGTCGGTAGAGCAACGGCCTGAAAAGCCGTGTGTCCGCGGTTCGATTCCGCGCCTGCCCACTTTTTAATTATACTTACCGTTTCTAAATCCTACCTTAAATACTTGCTATAAAAAATTTTTTCGGTTAAATTTCCTGTGGTTTTTAATTTTAAAATTATGTAGGGAGGAGAACAAGTGATGAAATACTTTAAAATTTTTTTGCCCATCATTTTTGCCTTGATCTTATCCCCATTTAATTTGTTAAATTCGCAAGAGCTATCGGGGAAATATTTAGCCAAAACAATTACCTATTATCCCAATGCGGTGCCTGTTGGTGAGATACCGAAACCACCTGCTGAATATAATCGCAAATATCTTGCATCTTTACTTGAAAAACAAATAAAATTGCCACGATTCTATTGGGAAAGCTTACCTGATGAGATAACTTCAAACTTTACAAATGTCCATACGGGGAAAGAATATAAGTCAGTTAATGAGTTAAATCAAGATGTGGAAGAATATATTGCACCTGAGATTATCAAGATACTTGATATCAATAAGGAGATAAGAGCTCTTTCTCTGTTAACAGAGGCTGAGAGAAACAGTTTCATAGCAACAAAGGCTAAATCACTTGGCATTCCCGCAGAGAAGGTTGAGCGTGTTATGAATTCCGGTTATGTCGTTATACCATTTATCAGCCGATATCTTGCTTCTAAAGACACCGTTATTATGCTTATAAAGCCAAAGGATAAAAAAGAGGAAAAAGTTCGTGTTCCTATTATTAGAGTTTATCTTAAAGGTGGATTAACATTTTTTAAAGTTAATTTCCAAAATAACCGATATTTCGTAAAGCCAGAGGTAATGATTGAGGAAGAAGCTCGTTCGGCATTTGAAATCAAAGATGGGAATGTAACTGCAGCTGAAGATAGCGCATTTAAAAAAGCTTCAAATGATCTTGTTTTTAGTTTTGAGCTTGCTGTGAGAGAAATTTTTAAGCTATCCGCTCAAATCTCTGAAGCCGGATTTAACACAGTAAGTTTTCCACTTGGTAAAAGGGAGGGGATTGGAATTGACGATGGTTTTGATGTTATTGAATTTGTTGAACAGCCAGATGGCAGTATAAGACCTAAAAATGTTGGATTTGTTCGGGTAATAAAGGTTGCGGATAATACAAAAAGAAATGAATTCAGCAAGGCTCAAATTATAATCGGGGGTATATTCGCTGGGAGGATTGCAAGCGGAATGATTGTTGAAGAAAGACCAAGATTTCCCTTTGATGGTGTCATCGGTGGATTGCTTTCCCCTGTTAAAATTCAAACTGGAAAGTTTAAATTGAACGAACAAGGAGTCGGTAATGATACGATTGAAATATCATCACATGGTAAATTTGCTTACACAGTGCAATTTAATATAAACTCAAACTATGGAAGATTATCTAATTCCCAAATATCACAGCTCTGGATTACTTTTGGTGGTAGCATAGGTTTTATTCCGATTGAGGCGAAATTTTTTGGCGAAGATGTTAAGTCGGCTTTATTTGGTTCGCTTAATTTCGGTTTGATGAAAAAGTTTTATTTCAGAAGATTAGCGCTTGCTTTTGAAGTTGACATGAGTTTTTCCAATTTTGAATTTTCAATTAAAAAAGATACTGTTAAATATGCGGTAAGCCCAGCAAAGTGGTTTTGGGGTGCCTCGGCTGGCGCTGGAGTTGAATTTGTTATAAATCCAGATGTAAATATGGGAGCAAAAGCATTTTATCAAATAACCTCTAAATCTAACGAGTGGTCGTTTTTAAGAAAAGCTGGGGAAGACAAAAAAAGAAGAAAAATAAAATTCTCAAGCGTTGATCTATCGGGATTAATGTTTCAATTTTACATTAACATAAGCTTTAAAAATGTCGCCAAGGTGAGAAAGCTTGGCTGACCAAATCGCTATGTTTATAGTTTACTTGATTTTTTCAAAAAGAATTTTATATTTATTTACAAAGAAATCAGACAAAGCCATGAACTATGACAGGAAAAACATATTTGAGCTTGTGCAGTTAAACATAATTAAACCAATTAATCTGGAGGGAACTTAGAGAAGATGGAGAAGTTTGCTTCATCTTCAGGACAAGCCCTGATTGAAATTCAGGGCATAAGTAAATCTTTTGGAACTGTTAAGGTTCTTAACAATATCTGGCTTTCAATAAAGAAAGGGGAATTTTTCTCACTCCTCGGTCCAAGTGGGTGTGGAAAGACAACCCTCCTAAGAATCATTGCTGGATTTGAAAATCCTGATTCGGGCAGGATTATAATTGACGGTGTGGATTATACTTATGTTCCTCCTTACAAGAGACCAGTAAACATGGTTTTTCAGAATTACGCCCTTTTTCCACACATGAATGTTTTTGAAAATGTCGCATTTGGTTTAAGGTATCAAAATCTTGACAGAGATGAAATAAAGAAAAGAGTTTTTGAAATACTTGACCTTGTTCAATTAACAGGGCTTGAAAATAGGAAGCCTTCTGAGCTAAGCGGTGGGCAAAAACAAAGAGTTGCGCTTGCAAGGGCTCTCGTTCTTAAGCCAAAGGTCCTGCTACTTGATGAGCCATTGAACGCACTTGATCCAAAATTGAGAAAAGAAATGCAAATTGAACTTAAAAAACTTCAACACAATGTTGGAATAACATTTATATTTGTGACGCACGATCAGGAAGAAGCACTTTCAATTTCGGATAGAATTGCAGTTATAAATGCGGGGAAAATTGAGCAAGTTGGCACTGGCTATGAGATATTTGAAAGACCCAGAACTGAATTTGTTGCAAACTTTATGGGAGCAAGGAATTTATTTACGGGAATTTTACACAAGCTAAATAAACATGTATTTGAAGTTGAGCTCCCAAATCTTGTGAGATTTAGAATTTCAGGCGGTGAGAGTTTAAAATTAAATAAGAGTGAGTTTAAATTTATCGTAAGACCTGAAAAAATTTTAATAAGAAAAACACCTGTAAAGAATAACTCATTTGTATCTGTGCCAGCGATCGTTGAGTCAAAACTTTATTACGGAGCATCAACAAGCTGGGTTTTGAAGGCAAATGGATTTATGATCTTTGTTGAGGAACAAAACAAAAATGTTAAGTTTAAAAATGAATTTTATCCCGGCGAAGAAGTTTACGCAGTTTGGGAGAAGAGAAACATAGTTTTTCTTGAGCCAGCGTGAAGACAAGAGTTTATCATCTTTTTATCATACCGTCTGCTATGGTTCTTGTTTTTTTCTTCCTTTTCCCACTTTTGATAATGTTTTATTATAGCTTCCTCCAGCGTGGAGTTTATGGCGGATTTGAACCAATTGAAAATGTTAAGGAATATATACTCTCGCTTGTATGGCTTAAAAATTATATTCGTGTTTTTGATTCACTTTATATACCAATTTACATTCGTTCCCTTTATATCGCTTTGATGACAACGATTATCTGCCTGTTGGTTGGATATCCAGTTGCGTATTACATTGCTATGAAAGTTAAACCAGAACATAAAATTTTCTATCTTTTTCTCATAATTGTCCCTCTATGGACAAGTTTTTTGATACGAACTTATGCATGGATTTTAATTTTGCGTGATGAGGGATTGATAAATTTGTTTTTGATTAAAATTGGCTTGATAGAAAAACCTTTGCCTTTGCTTTATAATGAGTTTTCAGTTTTACTTGGTCTTGTTTATGGTGAGCTTCCATTTATGATTTTGCCGATTTATTCATCACTTGAAAAAATTGATATCAGCCTGATTGAGGCATCAAAAGATCTTGGTGCTGACGAATTTGGAACTTTAAAACGGGTGATTTTGCCTCTAACATTACCAGGTGTGATAGTTGGAGTTGTGATTGTTTTCATCCCAACGCTTGGCTCATTTATAGTTTCTGATTTGCTCGGTGGGGCAAAAAGTATGCTTGTGGGAAATTTGATTCAAAATCAGTTCATCGTGGCGAGAGATAAACCATTTGGCTCTGCGATTGCGTTTGTGTTAAGTTCGTTTGTTTTGGCTTTGCTTTATGTTTACAGAAAATTTTTAGGCGGGAAAATTGATGTTTTATGATTTAATTTTTTCCAAAGTGAAATTATATTCCTCAGTCACGGGATTTGCAAGGATTTTCCTGCAGATTTCATCAATAACTTCTTTTGCCTTTTCTTCTTCATCAATATTTAAACTCACCTCAAAAAATTTCCCCGTCCTCAAACCTTCAACCTCATTATAGCCAAGCGTTTTAAGAGCGTGATGTATTGTCTTCCCTTGCGGATCAAGTATTGTGTCTTTTAACCTAACTATGATCCTTGCTTTAATCATTTACTTATATCCCTTATTAAATGTCAAAATCTTGAAGATCCTCATCTTCTTCGGATGAATTTGTCCCAGCAAGACCAAGAACTGGCTTAAAAGTGTTGATCAATGACCTTATGGCGCCGAAAAGAATGAATATAACAAACCATGGGAATATAATTTTACCTCGTGTTAAAATTGCAAGTATTATCCCGAGGTAAAAGTATAAAAACTTAACAGGGGATGACTTAATTGATTTTACGGAAAGTTTTGGTATTGTATCATATTTGATTGAACTTATCATAAGAAGGGAAAGCGCAATAACCATGGGTATCAGGGCATATTTTTCAAGGTTTGTCATCCCCGTTTCACTATTGTAAAACAAAATTATATAAGAAGCGATCGTTGAAGCAGATGATGGGATTGGTAGACCTTTGAAAAATTCCTTATCAAAACCGGTAAGCTCAACATTGAATCTGGCAAGCCGCATCGCTCCAAAGATCATTAACAATGCACTGAGAAAAATCCCTATTTCACCGAATTCGTGAAAATAAAATTTATAAACAAGAACAGACGGAGCGACGCCAAATGATATTACATCAGCAAGCGAGTCAAGTTCAACTCCAAACTCCGTTGCTGATTTAGTCAATCTTGCCATTGCTCCATCAAGTGAGTCAAACACAGCAGCAAGAATTATAAACCAAGCTGATTGAATATATGCTTCATTTATTGCGTTTAAAATCGCAAGAAACCCTGAAAACATATTCAAAACCGTAAATAAACTCGGAACAAATATAAATTTGTTTTTTCTCATTTTAAACTCACCTCTTAACTTTTGCTATTATTGTTTCCCCTGCTCTCACCTTTTGACCTTCTGAAATAATTATTTCAACTTTATTTTTGGGCATTATAACATCAACCCTTGAGCCAAATTTAATCATGCCGTATCTTTGCCCAGCTTTAACTTTATCACCTTTTTCAACTCCGCAAACGATCCTCCTTGCAATGAAACCAGCTATTTGCTTTACTATAACTTTTAAACCATCCTCTGTTTCTATTCCGATTATCTTTCTCTCATTATTTTCGGAAGATTTTTCGTCAAATGCAACAGTATATTTACCAGGGACATATTTCAGAAATTTTATCTCCCCACTTATTGGAATTCTATTAACATGAACATTTAATGGCGACATGAAAATGCTAACTTGAATTGCATCATCAAGTATAAATTCATTTTCAAAAAACTCGCGGATTAAAAAGACTTTACCATCAGCAGGTGAAATTATAATATCATCTCCACTGGGAACTTTCCTTTCTGGATCTCTGAAAAAGAAGAGCGCAAAGCCGCTTATGCTAACAGCGAGTATTATCAAAAATATTTTTATCAGAAAAGGTTTAATCAAGAAAGAGAATAGCAATAAAACTATGGAAAAGCCGATTATCCATGCAACAGTTGAAGCTCCATACTTTGCTATCAATTTCCCTTTACCCATTAAATTGAAATTCGCCTTAAAATTTCCATATAGCTTTCACGAACATTTCCCATGTTGAAGCGAACTCTTTCAAAATCAAGGGGTTCATTCGTTTCCATATCCCAAATCCTACATGTCCTTGGCGATATTTCATCCCCAAGAACTATATCATCTCCAATGATTCCAAACTCAAATCTTGCATCAACAAATTTTAAATTCCTTCGCTCAAAAAACGATCTCAAAATTGCGTTTACCTTTGAAGCTATTCTGGTCATCATGGCAATTTCTTCTGGTGTGGAGATATGCAAAGCATAAATGTGATATTCGTTTACAAATGGATATTGTGGGCTGTTGTTTTTATAGTAAAGCTCAATAACAGGCTGATCAAGCAATGTCCCCTTCTCAATTCCAAATCTATCGCAAAAATTTCCAGCAGCTATGTTTCTTACGACGACCTTTATAGGTATCATGTTAAGTTTTCTTACGAGCATTGAGCTTTCGTCAACGGGTTTTATGTAGTGTGTGAGTATGTTAAAATTTCGCAGATATTCAAAAATAATGGTTGAAATTTTGTTTCTCAATTCTCCTTGTCCTTTCATTTTGAAAACAGTCCCGTTTCGCAAAACAATTGAATCTTTAAATTTCATTATCAAGCAATTTTCTTCTTCAGAGGTATAAAATTTTTTATTGTTTCCTTCAAAAACTAACTCAGGCGTGAAAACCTGAATTTTATTCTTTTTAAGCATTGCCTTTGGCAATTAAAATTTTATCAAAAATAATGATAAAAAAATTATGTTTAAAAAACAAATATAATTTTGTCTGTGCTTTGTGGGTTTTGAACTTTTAATTTGCCTTGTTTTAACTTTGTTTGTAAATTAAAGCAGAAAAATTAAAGGAATTTTGGCTATGCTCGGGCAAGACGAAAAAATGATCGTTGCAATGTTAAAGTTTCTTTTCCCAGGTGAACCTCTGCCAAGCGCTTTTGAAAAGGCGGAGGGAGTAATTGAAGTGCAGAAAAAAACGAAAAAACATGTTCTTTCCCTCATAAAGAAGTCCAAACTGGACTGGTATGGGTATGCAATACCTTATGAATTTGGTGGTGAGTTTGAAGAGAAAAGATTTTCAAAAAATTTTGAAGATTGATTAATTCTGAAACCCGTTTCTTACCTTCAGTTATTTTGAGGGGGAAGAGTTAATTGAAATGGACGGCGTTTAATTAATTTTTTAATAAACTTAGAGGAAATAAAACATGAATATCTCAGAGGAAAGGCTTTATTTTAATTTTGATCTTTTTAGCCAGCAGGAAGAATATTATAATGTTAATTTACAGTTCATTGATAGAACTCTTCCTGTGGGTAAAATTTTGTCTTCCAATGGATTGACAATAGTTGATGTCGCCTGTGGAACTGGTTTAATAACTTCCA
Organism: Candidatus Kryptobacter tengchongensis; assembly: GCA_001485605.1. Taxonomy (GTDB): domain Bacteria; phylum Bacteroidota; class Ignavibacteria; order Kryptoniales; family Kryptoniaceae; genus Kryptonium; species Kryptonium tengchongense. The sequence continues at coordinate 4,906 of FAON01000006.1, read as the reverse complement.
TTTTGCTTGAAAAACTCCAAGGCAAGAGATGTAAAATAATTGGGGTAGACCCCAATCCAGCAGCAATTAAAATAGCTTCTGACAAAGTGAGATCAACTGGGGAAACAGAAGTTGAATTTCACGAGTGTTTCGCTCAAGATCTTTTAAATTTGATCACACCTCAAAGTGTTGATGTGGTTTATTTTTGCAATGCGATTCATGAAATACCATCTGATAAAGCGAAGATGGATGCCCTCAAGGCAATAGCTGGAATCCTAAAAGCAAATGGAAAACTTTTTATAAACAGCACCTTTACAAAAGAATCCTACACACCTGATACACTTAAGTTTTGGGGGATGCTTAAGCTCATCGCTTTTCAAACGCTCGGTGGGAAAAGAGATAAAAATGCACCATCATTTGAAATTTTATCCATTGATGATTACAAAGAAAAACTTACTAATGCTGGATTTATTGTAAATGAAATTAATACCGTCAGGGTTGAGCTGAGTGAAAGGGCAATGCTCGCAATTTGTGAATACGATGCCTTTGTAAAGGGAGTTTTCATTGATATGGAAAATTCAGACGACTTTACACTTAAACAAAAAAGCGACGCCCTTAAATTAGCAGTTAGAACGATCATCGCACAGGTTCAGGAGAAAAGCCCGGGATTAAACCCGTTTGCCCGAAATTGGATTGAGTTTTCATGCGAAAAAGCTTGAAAGTTTGTAAATCTTAACTTAAATTTATTCCGAAATCATAGATATGAAGGGATAATTTATGCTTGATGTTACCTTCATAACTGAGGCTTCAAACGAAGGGGGAATTTATCTACCTGTTGATTACAGACCTGGATTCATGTCAATTATCAAAAGTGCCATTGAGAGTGAATCAAAAATTCAATATGAGCTGATGTTTAATAGAAGAACCGTTAAGCCATACACATTTGCAGTTTCCTTCGGGAATGAGATGAAGGTTGAGAATGATAAGATATTCTTTATGAAGCCAATTGAGTTTAAGTTCAGTTCTTTTGAGTTAGAATATGAAATCTATGTTTATAACTACCTCGTCAAAAATAAACATGTCAATATCTTCAATCGGGGTTTTGAGGTTTCACATATGAGATTTGTGGAGAAAAGGGAAATAAAAGGTTCATTCGCTATCTTCAAAACTCTTTCCCCCGTTTTGATAAGAAGTCATAAAAACCAAAATCACTATCTTTGTCCTGAGTGCAAAAATTTCAAAGGTGATGAAGATTTCTATGAAGCTTTCAAATTCAACTTGAATGAACTTGCAAGAAATTTGCTTAACATTGAACCAACTAAAGCTGAGTTCAAATCAATAAACCTCAGAAAGATTGTCGTTAAACATATGACAAAATATGGAAATTTGAAGTTTCCTGGTTTCGTTGGGGTTTTCTCGTTGGAATCTGATCCGCATATCCTGAACCTTGTAAATAAAGCTGGGTTAGGCTCAAGGAGAGGGGAAGGATTTGGAATGGTTGATTTATACAAGGGAACCTAAACAGGGTGTGAAAGATATGCAGCAAAACAAAATAATTTTATATCCATCCAACTGGCTTTATAACGCAGGAGTTGTCGGATTTTTGAGGGTGCTGGAGTTTGCAGGAAAGGGAGATACTTTTGAATTTAAAGATGATGGAAGTGTTGAGATAGAAAAAACAGCATTGGATAATTTTGAAATTTACTATTTTGAATATGTCTCCAAGCTATATTTAATGCAAAGATTTTCTTTAAGAGAGCTGACAAGTTTTGTTAAAAATCTTAAGAATAAAGGGAGCGAGGAGGAGAGAAATGAAATAGGGAAAGTAGAAAGCAAAGTAAAAGAAAGCGAAAATGAAATTCAAAATAAAATTCTTAGTATTAAGGCGAATAAAGATTGGAATGATTTTGTAGAAATGATAAACGATATACGAAATATTTTATCTCAAAAACTTAATGAAATTAAGGAAGAGTTAAAAAATATCTTTAAAGAAGAGAAAGATAAAAAGATAGAACAAAACATCAATAAAATTGAGAAGAATTTTGAAGAGTTTTTTAATTCAATTGTTGAATTTAAAACTCAGGCTGATTTTTTAGGTAGTTTTTATTTTAACAAAAGTGTAGTTGCAAATCCAAAAGGAAAGAGATTGGGAAGACCCCAAGAATTTAAGGATAAGTATTTACTTCCTGTGATAGGAGTTAAATCTGGAGATATATTGTGTAATTTTTGTGGTAATAAATATTCAGAAAAAAATATTTCAGAACTTGCTGAAGGTGATTTTTCTATTTTGGGTATTAGTAGTAAGAAATTCGCTAATTTCTACCATTATTACAGCAAGGATGGTATTTCTTACAATAGAAAATGCTCTTTATGTCAGTTACTTCTTCTTTGTGCATTTGCAGGTTTTAATTTAAAACCTTTTCCACTGAGGGAATTGGATGGGACAGATTATATTTTTGTAAATTATCCATCTTTTAAAGAAGCATTTTATGTGAACAATAAAATTCAAGAGGAATTTAAGAACTATCAGTTTGGAACGATTACCGAAAGGATTAACACCTATATGAAATCCCTTGAATTAATCTTAACTATTTCAGAAAAAAAGACAAGATGGTTATTGGAAAATACTTACTTTGCAGAAATAAAGACATCGCCGAATAAGAAGGAAGGAAAACCTAAATTTGTATATTTTAATATTGATAAAGCATTTGCCGAAGTATTTAGTGAATTTGATGTCAGGGAGCTTTTTAAAAATCTTTCTTTCAGGTATGAGATTTATAAAAATAATGAAGTATATCTTTCAACGGAAATATTAAAAAGATTGTTAGAGAAAAAACCTTTAATTTATATTGCCTTTAAAATGCTTTCTGAGAAAATCAAGGATAAAGATACTTATTTGCTCCCTATATGGAGCATAATTTTATTAGAATTTTTAATAAACCAAAAGAGGAGGTCAAACATGAGTGCAAAAACATCTTATGGGATATTGAAGGGTATTCAAGAGGCAGGAAGAATTAGTTTTTCACTAGAGGAGATTGATAAGGAGAAGCGATTTCATATTTCTCAAAGGTTTTTAACATTAATCAGAGGAGCAAGAAAGGAAGATTTTTATAATGAACTCCTAAGGCTCTTTGTAGTATATAAAAAACCTGTTCCAGAAACTCTTTTTTCATTGTTAACAGAAAGTGAAGAAGTTTCCTTTCAAGAGAAAGCTTTAGCTTTTTTAACAGGATTTATAAATCCTGAAAGCACAGAAAAACAAGAACTAGAGATAAATAAAAAGGAGGTGAACAATGAATAGACCATCTCTAACAATAACTTATATTGTTAAGGCATTTCCATGTAATTATGATGAAGGGTATGGAAATGTCTCTATAGCAAAAAAGGTTCATAGAGGTAGTGGAGAAACTTATCTTTTTACTTCTCGGCAGGCGTTAAGATATTCTATAGTGAACTGGTTAGTAGAACACAATATATGGAAATATGCACAATTAACACCAGCTGAGGGTGTAATACAATATAATCCTGATCAATTAAGAAAAGAATTTCCAGAAGAAGCAGATCTTTTTGGGTATATGATAACTGCTGGAAAAGGACAACAGGCACAAACAAGAGCAGCGGTCGCTAAATTAACACATTTGATTTCTCTGGAACCATGGTATGGTGATCAGGAGCTTTTGACAAATAAAAATTTTGCGGATAGATTAAAAAGAAATCCTGATATGGCGAACATTGAAACGGGATATAATTATTACAAATATACCCTTTCCGTTGATTTAGATAGAGTCGGTGAAGATAAGAACTTCAACCATCATCTCACAAAGGAAGAAAAAATAAAAAGAGTATGCGACTTGATAGAAGCCACTAAATTCCTATTTCGTGACATACGAGGAAAAAGAGAAAGTTTAATACCTCTCTTTATAATTGGTGGAGTATATCATATAAAATCTCCATTTTTCCATAACGCTGTAAATATAGAGTTTAAAGGTTCTAAACCTTACATAAAATGGGAAGGGATAAAACAAGTCCTTGAAACAGAATATAAGATTGATGAAAAAAATAAAAGAAAAATAGAGAATTTCACATTCAAAGGAATCCAAAAAGGAGAATTTGGTGACGATTTGGGCATTAATGAATCCCCTTTTGAGACTTTGGACAAAATTAAAGAGGAGGTAGTAAAGGCATATAATGAACAATAGAATAATAAAACTCAAAACATTCCAGGAAAAAGCAGTTTTTAGGGTTCCATATTCAATGGAAGTAATTGAGACTTATCCATTACCACCCTATTCTACAATTCTTGGTTTAGTTCATAATGTTCTTTCAAGTTCAACCACCATAAATGATATAAATATTTCTGTTCAAGGCAAATATGGGAATTTAGTTCGCGAGTTTATTAGTTATCACAAATATGAAAAGGATAAAAAGGAAGGGAAGCGCTACCCTATTATTGTGACATCTTTAATTGATCTTGAATTGATAATTCATATAAAAATGTCAAATGAAAAACTTCACAGTAAACTTTTATGTTCTCTTTCAAATCCTCCTTACTTTTTATATCTTGGGAGACCTGAAGATTTAATAATTGAGATGAAAGTTTGCGAAAGTGAAGAAATTGAACTTGATCCCTCAAAAACAGAAAAGGGTGGAATAACTCTTCCTTATAATAGTTATATACCTTTTGAAATTGCTCAGTATTTAGAATTAGAGGGAATACCTTATTTAATACCTTCTTACTATCAACTTTTATCTAAACCTACAAAAAAAAGAAAACCTCAAGAAATCTTTAGAAATTTTGAAATGATAAAAGTCAAATATGCTCATGCAGAACAAACAGTTGCGAAAAAATTAAAAATACATATAGATGGAATACCAATATGGTGGATGAAATAATAGCCAAATCACATCCTCAAAAGACATTGAAAGA
>FAON01000005.1 GCA_001485605.1 Candidatus Kryptobacter tengchongensis | reverse complement strand
TTGTTGCGAGGGCAATTTTCGTTGGTTTTGAAAGAGCTGTTAGGGAAATGGTGAGGTTGGTAAAGGGAATATGAATGATCATTGCGAACATTGAGAGTAGCATTATATTTGGAGAAATGATGAAAAATTGACTCACCCCTCTACCCCCTCTCTATAAAATAGAGAGGGGGGATTAAGGGAATAAGTTAAAAAACTGACTCACCCCCTGTCCCCCTCTCTAAGATTTAGAGAGGGGGAAAATGAAAAGGGGGTGAGTTAAAGAATAACTTTTTGAGATTGTCCCAATCGGATCATTTTATGCCTTCGTCGCTGTTCTCCATGAAAAACTTTTCGCTGTGAGCGTAAACATGGTGATCTTGATGAAAATTGACTCACCCTGTTCCCTTATCTAAAATTTAAAGAAGGGGAACGGGAACTTAAGTGGATGAGTTAAAAAACTGACTCACCCCCTACCCCTCTCTATAAAATAGAGAGGGGGAGTAACTGACTCACCCCCTAACCCCCTCTCTAAAATTAGAGAGGGGGAACTTAAGGGGGTGAGTTAAAAAATTAGAAATTGTCCCAACGTGGTTACTTTGCGACTTCGTGCTTCGCATCTTGTAATAATTTACCTCTTGTTCCCGCTATACAACTGTAGAGGGGGGAACTAAAAGGAATGAATTAAGAAACCGACTCACCCCCAACCCCCTCTCTAAAATTAGAGAAGAGGGAATTAAAGGGGGTGAGTTAGAAAATGACTTTTTAAGTTTGCGTCATCGTTGTGCTTCTCGCCCTGAAGGTCCAAAAGACTCCTTATTATGGAGTTTTTAAGTGCTTAACTTTACTTGAAGATAATTCTTTAAGCAGACATTTAGTCAATTTTTAAATCAACTCAAAAAGGGATTATTTTTTCTTGACAAATTATTTTTCTGTTTTTATCTTTTGATAGAGAAGCACCTTTTTAAATTGGGACCGCGTCAAAGTTTTAAAACAAAATCTTGGAGGCAAAAATGAGGTGGGTGCTTATTAGTTTAACTATTTCAATTTTGCTATCTTTTGTTTCTTTTGCTCAAGTTCAATATCCGCTTTATTATTTAAAACCCGGTTTTCACATCTCTTATGTTGCAAATTATCCAACCATTCCCAGAATTGATGGCTGTGATGATGTGCTTGCTGGTTTGGATTTGAACAAAAACGGAAAACTTGAAATCCTTGCGATTAATGACCCAACTGTTTCAAGTCCATCGTCAAATGATACTACTAAATGGATTTTCTGGTTTGAAAATGATGGGAACGATAATTATAAGCTTTTGTGGAGTGTTGGTTTGCCTTTGACTTCAATTACAACCGGTTATAGCTTTCCTGGGGTAAATATCACAGATGTTGATGGAGATGGAAATTATGAAATAACGGTTGTCAATCCATCTAATGCAGATCCAGCAAGTGGGGTTACAAACCCTGATAAGATATTTTTCTATGAATATGATCCTCAAACGAAAACATTCCCAACTGAACCAACATTTTCTTGGAATTTGGATTATCCAGCAGATGGTGAGGCTGGATTTAGATTGACATATCTTTATGCTGATGATTTTGATAATGATGGTAAGCAGGAGATAGCTTTAATTGACAGGACTTCAAATATCCATATGTGGATAATTTCACTTGATGGGAATGATCTTAATCCGTTTTCAACTTTTAAAATTGAATTTCAAGATAGCTCACTTACTGCAACTTGGGCATTTGATATTGCTGTAACAGATTTTGATAGAGATGGAAAGAAGGAAGTTTGGTTTGGGACATGGACTAATTTTACTTGGGTTATTGTTGAAGCTGAAGGACCCGATACTTATGTGAAGAAGAAAGTCGTCACGAACTCGCATATTGGCTCTGGGACATTAGTTGGAACTTTGAGGAGTCTTAAATTTATGGATATGGATGGCGATGGGTATCTGCGGTTAATTCCGCACCCTTTTTATTTTCAATTGGCTCAAATTGAAATTTTTAATTATGCGGAAAATTTTGAATTTTTTTATTGACATTGGTTTTTGAATTTTATATTTTCTAACAAAATGCTAATCATTTAGAAATAAAAACAGAGGTTCTCAAAATGAGAAGGTTAATTGTTTTATCAGGTGTATTCTTACTGCTTGTAGAATTTGCTCTGGCATAAACTTGGCAACTTGTCTACAAAAATAAGGGGGTGGGAACGAAGGATACTATTATTGCTCAATTAGGTCCAGGTCGTTCTGTTCTCGTTACAGATGTAAATAAAGATGGTGTAAAAGAGGTTTACACTACTGCTTATGTTGGGCATAAGGTTATCCAGTTTACAGTTGCTGGTAATGATAGCGTTGAGTTAACTTATATTTTCCCAGATCAACCCTCTGCCTACTACTCTGAACCAAGAGATATTGAAGTTGGTGATCTTGATGGTGATGGAAAACTTGAAATAATTTATCCCGTTGGGAGGTTAAAGACTGATTTTACAAACCATGTTAACCAGCGTGGTTATCAAGTTTGGGAATGGAATCCATCAGAAAATAAGTTTGATGGTCCTTATGTTATAATTCCAGATACAGGAATGACAAGATTTAGACCTGAAAACTTCGTCGTTGATGATGTTGATGGAGATGGTAAGCAAGAATTAATCCATTTTGAGTTTGCGTTCGGTGGGGCAAGTGACGGCGTTTATATTATTTCAGTTGAAGGTGATTTTGAAAGTGGATTTGCAACCGTTGTTAAAGAAGCATATTTCCCAACACATAGTTTTGCAGTGATTGATGGGGTTGAAAGAAATATGGCAGTTGTAAGTGGAACTGTCGCAGATGTTGATGGTGATGGGAAGAAAGAAATTTGGTTTATGGGAAATAATCTTGTTGGAAATGAAACGCCAGTTTGGTTCATTAAAGCAGTTGGACCAAACACATACGAGGCAGATACTAATAAAATCGTTGTTCTTCAATCAGCAAACAGCTATCCGTTGAAAGCAGTTGCAAAGGGAGATTTTGATGCTAATGGCAAAGATGAAGTCTATTTTTCCTTTTTCAGAGCGGTAACAACAACTGAAAGCGTGCCGAACACAGTTTATGTCATTGGAAATCTTGACAATGTTGATAACTTTGACTCAACTAAAGTTAAAGTAATTTATTCTGACACTACTGATAGAATGTTTTATTTATTTAACTTGCAAAATGTGGGGAATAGGTATCTTGTTTTGGGTGGATATTATGTTGTATACGAGGCGGAATTTCAAGGTGGTTCCCCGCTTGAGCCAACATCTTGGGCTGTGAGCAAAATAATTGACTATGATCCTGTTGATTCAGCAGCTGGAGCTGGATGGAGCGGTGGAATCTGGAGAACTGGTGCCACAGATGATCTTGATGGCGATGGGAAACCCGAAATTATACTTTTCTTGCAGGGGATAACCGATAGTTTGAATAAGTATTCAGAAAACAAGGTTTTGAGAATTTATGAGAAAACGGTAACTGGGGTCAAGGAATGGACTGTCATAACTCCAGATGATTATGAACTTTATCAAAATTATCCAAATCCGTTTAACCCAACGACGAATATATCTTTCTATTTACCCGTTGATAAGAAAATAAGTTTGATAATTTATGATATTGCAGGTCGTGAAGTTGTTAAATTGATTGATGAGCAAGAATTCCCGAAAGGAAAACATACTATAGTTTGGGATGGGAAAGATAAAAATGGGAAACCTGTGGCAAGCGGAACTTACTTTTATAAACTTAAATTTGGAAACTTTGAAAAAACGAGGAAAATGATGTTGGTTAAGTAAAATTTGCCCAATACCAATAAGTCTATCAGGGGGCGTCGGTTTAGCCACGCCCCCTTTTTTATTTTATCTGTAAATTTTTAATGTCACTATGGAGTTAGGTTTGATTTTCAAAATAACTTTATCACCTTCAAATTTCGCTTCTTCCTTCTCTTCTTCAAGAAAGTTGGCTTTATAAATTTTTGATGGCTTAAATGGCAATACTATTTGAGCTGTTGTCTCCTTCCCTTGCGACTCATAAAACTGCAATATCCAAGCATCTTCATCCTCAGACTTTTTTAAAATTGTTAAGACCAAGTTATCGGGGCTCAATTTCAGGAAAGAGTAATTTTCAGGTGGAAGGTTGCCTTCATGTTTATCGGTCAAGATTGGGATAAGTGGATTATTAAAATCATAAGCGACATTTACGGTTTTTGCTTCTCTCCATGTTCCTTTGTGTGGGTAAAGTGAGTATTCAATTTTATGGAAGCCTCTATCCGCTGTTGGATCAGGCCATTTTGGTGAGCGAAGCAATGAAAGACGGATAACGGAATTTTTGCAATCATAACCATATTTTGAATTATTTATCAAACTAACACCATAATCTTTCTCGGAAACATCAGCCCATCTTAAAGCTGGCACCTCAACTTTTGCACTATCCCAAGAATTTTTAAATTCAGTTGACCTTTTAATATAGCCGTAAGGAATTTCATAAGTTGCAAATGTATCTTTAACCGCAAGTGGAAATGCAACTTTTAACATTATGTTTTCCTCCCACCAATCAACATCTGTTCTAAAGTCTATTCTTTCAATTTTATCGTAAAGGATTATGTATTGAGTGAAAAAGCTTGTTGGAAAAGTTTCGGTGGGTGGATATGACCTTGTATCTGGTTTTCTAAATTCCCTTTCAAGTTTTAACACCGCACGAACCGGTCCTGACTCAATTACCTCACAGTTTTTAAAGTTTGAGTTGAATTCAATTCCTGTTAATCCGATATTCCAAGCATCCCAGGCTGTTGGCTTATCCTCCAGAAGTTGGAGTTTATTACCGTGTCCATTTAAAATTTGTTTGTTAAATCTTTTATCAAAAATCTCGCTTATCCAGCCAGTATTTGTGTCAATTTCAATTTTGAAAAATTTGTTTTCAATGCGATTTTTTGAAATTAAAAGTTCATTTTTAAATTCGGACGGTTTTTGTTTTTTGATGATGTAAGTTTTATACCCAATTGGTGGAACATTTTCAGCAACGAAAATAATTTTTCTTGTTCCACTGTCATCTATGCTTTGAGACGGGACTTCTCTTCCCGATGGTTCAAATATAGCATATTCGTTTGTGTCAAATTTTTCAAGATTTATCTCAACTAAATCAGTCCTTGTCCATGAACTTGGATTGAAAACTATCAGTGGTTCCCCTTCTTTAAGCAAAGCTGTATTTATGTTTTGAGTAATTTTTTCAAGTGATTTTTTAATTTGAAAGTTTGTAAAGCTTTCTACATCTGCGTAATCCTTTTTTGCGTCAAAATAGACCTCTCTTATACTTGATCCTGGGAGTATATCGTGGAATTGATTGAAAATAAATTTGAGCCAGTATTTTTCAAAGGTTTTGTTATCGTAGTTAAAATTAAAGAGCGTTGCGATAGTTGAAAATTTTTCAGCGTTTGAAAGGGCAATTTCAAGTTTGCGGTTGTATTTTTTGATATCTGCTTGTGTTGTGTAAGTGCCTTGATGATATTCAAGATAAAGTTCATCTTTCCACACAGGTAGATTTTTTAGGGTTTCTTTATTTAGTGTTTTAATGTAATTTGTAACCGTTGAAAATTTAATGTTTGGGAAAATATCAAGTTTTTTAAGTTCATCTATTCTTTTGAGCATTTCTTCTGTTGGTCCACCACCATGGTCGCCAACCCCAAAGAGAACAAGTAATTCTCTTAATCCTGTGTTTGCTTCAAATTGCCTCAACCAATCAACAAGTCGGAACGGATTTTCAATTGTGTTAACATAACTAAATGGAAAATATGTTAAAATCTTTGAACCATCTGGGGATTCCCACCAGAAAAGCCTGTGTGGGAAGACATTTTTTTCGTTCCAATTTAATTTTTGTGTGATGAAGTAGGTTATATCAGCATTTGCGAGGAATGCTGGCAAGTTCCAATTATATCCAAAAGAGTCCGGAAACCAACCGATATCTGGTTTCACGTCTAAAACCTTTTTAAAATATCGTTGTGAATACAAAAGGTTATGCATCCACGATTCGCCACCTGGAAGATTACAGTCGGGCTCAATCCATGTGCCACCAACTACCTCCCATCTTCCGAGTTTTATTTGCTCCTTGATGTTATCAAAAAGTTCGGGGTAAAGGCTTCGCATCCATTCATAATAAACCGCTGAACTTTGTGTATAGGTTAAATGTGGGTGTTTCCTCATAAGGTTAATTACGGAGTTGAAAGTATTTTTGCATACCTCAATAGTTTCTTTTGAACGCCAAAGCCATGCAGCATCTATATGAGCGTTGGAGGCAAAAATAAGCGTAAATTTTTTCGCAAATTCGCTAACTGGTTTTAACTTTGCCCTTGTTTTTTCAAGTGAGATATTAAACTTTTCAACATCTCCTGAAATAAGCGAATTTAAATCAAGCTCTTTGGCTGTGCTTTGTAAGAGAGTGTTAAGTTTAAGCCTTTCTTTTTTATCAATTGTTGAACGATCTATACCAGGGTCATATCTGGTCATATCGTTTGCTTGGTAGGTATCAAAGCTTAAAAGTTTTTGCCCAACTTTTAAACTAAGCGAGAAATTTTTTATCTCATTCAAAAAATCTTTTAAACTTTCAACTTCAAACTCAGCCATTATAAGTCTTAAAGGACCAGATCTGTTAATTGCTTTAATTGCAATTAGAAATTCCTGTCCTGGTTTAACTATATCCGTCAGGTCAAATTCTGCGCTCCATTGTATATAGCCGATATACTTTTCGTTTACCCATAGATAGCCTAAATCGTCAACTGTAACTTTGAATATAATTTTCCCTCTTACATCTTTTCCGAACATTTTTTCAGGTAATGTGAATCTTGTCCGTAGCCAGCATGAATCAACATAAATTCGCTGTCCAATTCTTAATGTGTCCCATTTTGAATCATCAAAATTAATTTTGGTGAATACCTCTTCTGTTTTCTCGCCAGTGATAAGGCATTTGATGTCGGGGCTAACCTTCCAGGTTCGGATTGAAATTGTGCTTAATGAATCAAGAATTGATGTTACTGAGTCAACCTCTGTTTTTCTCTGAGAAATTGCAAAGTTTAAAATTCCGATGAAAAAAATGGGAATTAGTCCCTTTAGCATTTTCATTGTTTCCATTTTTTGTTTTAACTTCTCATTTTCTATCAAGAATTTCCCTTACTTTAAGTGCTATTGTTTCGTAAGAATACGGCTTCTGAATTATGTCAAAGCCCTCAAGATTTAAATTTAAACCATTTAAGCTGTATCCAGTTGCGAAAATTACTTTAACATTGGGTTTTATCTTAAGTATTTCTCTCATTGCATCATACCCATTTAAAATTGGCATTACTATGTCAAGCAAGACGAGATCAATTTCATCTGCTTTCTCCCTGAATATCTCAAGCGCCTCAAGACCGTTTGCAGCAGAATAAACTTTATAGCCAAGACTTTGTAGTATATCTGTAACTGTTATTCTTAACCTTTCTTCATCTTCTGCCACAAGTATCGTTTCGGTTCCACCTTTTATTTCAATTTTCTGTTCCTCTTTTTCAATTTCTTTTTCCTCTTCTTCATAGACCGCTGGGAAATAAACTCTAAAGGTTGTCCCCTGTCCAACCTCACTGTAGACGTTTATAAAACCACCATGTTGTTTCACAATTCCATACACTATTGAAAGCCCGAGCCCTGTTCCATGTTCCTTTGTTGTGAAAAATGGTTCAAAAATCTTCGGCATAATCTCTTTGCTTATCCCAACCCCGTTATCTGTCACGGAGAGAACAACATAGTTCCCAGGTTTTGAGTCAATGTGAAAATCAGCGTATTCTTGGTCAATGTATCGTGAATATGTTTCTATTATTATTTTTCCAGCTTCGGGTATAGCTTCTTGGGCGTTGATTATGAGGTTTAAAAGGAGTTGATTGATTAACGCGGGATCAACTTTAACATTTGGAAGCTTTGGCGCAAGTATGAGTTCAATTTTGATATTTTCGCGCAGTACTTTAAGCATGACTTTGGTGAAATCATTGACTATGCTGTTAAGGTCACTTATTTTCATCACCGCTGGTTGTTCTCTACTGAATATCAAAAGCTTTCTTGTGAATTCTCCAGTTTTTCTTATTGTCTGTTCAATTTCATTGAGTTTTTCTTTTGCTTTTTCAATATCCGAGGTTAGCAACCGTCTGGCAAATTGTGCGTTTCCAAGTATAACCGTTAAGGCATTGTTGATATCATGCACTACACCAGCAGTTAATCTCCCAAGGGCATCCATCTTTTGCGATTGAAGTAATTGCTGTTCAAGTGCCTTAACTTTTGTCACATCTCGTAGTATTCCCTGATAGGCGATTACATTTCCCTTTTCGTCATAAATTGGCGTTGATGTATCATAGACGATAAGTTTTCGTCCATCTTTCGTTTTGAGATGAAGCTCATAATCTTTTATATAACCCTGCTTCTCAATCGCTTCAAGGTTTTTCTTCCTATCTTCTGGATTTTCATAAAGATCATTCGCTATATCAACTTTTAAAATTTCTTCTTTTGATGAATAACCAAAAAGTTCAACAAATGCAGGATTAACATCAACGAGTTTTCCTTCCGGGGTGCTTATATAGATTGGATCTTTTGAATCCTCAAAAAGTTTCCTATATCTTTGTTCAGATTCGCGCAATGCTTTTTCATTTTCACCTCTTTGGATTGCAAGCCCAAGTATATCTGCAAAAGTTTTTATCGCATCAATTTCAGATTTCTCCCATTCGCGTTCAGTTTGGCAGTCATTTAAACTTATAAATCCCCACCATTTATCCCCGACGAAGATGGGAGCGATAAGAATTGATTTAACCCCAAGGAAACTTAAGAATAGAGATTCTCTGAACGGGAAATTCTTAACATTGCCACATATCACATCTTTTTCCCCAAGAACATCAATCCACCTATCAAATCCTGCTAATCTGTATGATATATTCTGAAGCTGTGCATCCTCAATATGTTTTTCAACACCTCTGGAATACCACTTTGAAATCAAATTTGTTACAATTTCCCCATCCCTTTCCTGATTTTGGAAAACATAGACAGAACTTACTTCCATTGATTTCCCGAATTCTTCAATGAGATTGACTATTTCATTTTCCCAGTTAATTGTTTTTAGTAATATCCCTGCGGAGTGGTTTATAGTTTTCAAAACTTTTTCTCTCTTTAAAAGTTTTTGCTCGGTTTCTTTCAGTGTGGTTATGTCAAGCATCATACCAAGTGTTTTGACTGCTTTCCCAGTCTCATCACGAATTATATAAGCGTAGTCAAGACAATAAATTAAACTGCCATCTTTTTTTCTAATTCTATATTCCGTTTCAAAAGTTGAGATATTGCTTTTTAACGCCTCGTTAATCTTTGCTGTAGCATATTCAACATCATCGGGATGGATAAAGTCTCTCCATCTAAATTTGCTACTTTTAAGTTCTTCTTTCTTTAAACCGAAAATAGTTTCAACATCACCTTCCCATATCGTTGTATCGTTTTCAAGATCCCATTCATAAACGACTTCTTTCATGGCAGAAATTATCTTTTCAAATTTATCACGCCACTTTAAAAGTTCAAGTTCAATTAGTTTTTTGCCTATCGCAAAAGAAATTTGAAAAGAGATCGCCTGAGCTAAATTTATTTCTTCCTGTGTGAACTCATGTGGCTGTTCATAATAAATCATAAATTTTCCGAGCAATTTCCCTCTGAAGACAAGTGGTATAAAGCCAAGCGCCTGAATGCCTTCAGCGAGAATTTTATTTTTCAAATCCTTGCTCAAAGTTTTATCAGTATTGACATCGCTTATAAGGATTGGCTGTGGGTTTGGTTCATCTGGTTTCCATGGTGAATGTCCTTCAACAGCTTTTCTATAATTTTCGGAAAGCCCTGCCCATGCTTTAAATCTCATCACCCCATCTGGGTCAATGAGAAGAATTGATGCCTTGTTTATGTTCAAGATTTTCAAAATCCCATTCAGCGCTTGTTGATAAACATCTTCAATTGATTCCGAGCGAATAATTAAGTTCGCAAGGTTGTAAAATGTCTCTATTGTAATAAGTTGATGTTCCAGCTCTTGTTCGGTTTTTATTCGCTTTCTAATCTCGTCTCTTAATTTCTGTGAAGGTATATTTGTTAAGACTGCAAAGATAAAAAATATGACTATGTAAGAGACCATCAAAATAAGTCTTTCAATCTCTGAAATTTGGGCTGTGAAAATTGTAGGATGTCTGATGCCAAACTTTTCAAGAATTGTAAGAGCGATGATGGAAATTGAACTTAACGCTGAAAGTAACAATCCTCTTATCGCGCCTCCAAAAATCCCATTGAAGACGATAATTATGAGATACAGGAATCCAATGTATATAAACGAGATCCCGCCGACATAGTAAACAACGATGCTTATGACGATTATATCAATTATATTCGTTGTGAACAGAACCTTATCCGCATCTTTGAAGATCTTTCTGAAAAAGCGATATGGCTGATTTACAAGTGATTGAAACAACGCAGCGATTATAAAAACATGAACTGGAAGAGATAAATTAAAGATAAAATTTAAACCTATAAATGTGACAGCAAGCGAGATTGAGGCGATCGCTCTTGCTTTGAGTGAATAATCACAGGCAAAATCAGCAAAACTTTGCTCCTGTTTTTCCGATCGGTTAGTTGCTTTCATTTCCAATCTTGCTTTATTTTAAAATTCATTTACAATTTCCTTTCGTGAAGTAATCAAATATAAGTTTTGAAATTTCTGCAACCGCAAGATGCCCTTTGTTATCAACTGCGTATGAAACTTCTGAAAGCTCATCACAGAAAATTGCGACGGCGTAGGTTGTGCATTTTGCGTAAACAATCCCGATGTCTGCTTTCATCCTATCAATTGATCCCGATTTATTTGCAACGACTATATTTTCAGGCAAATATCTTTTCATCATTTCATAGTCTTGGTTGTTCTTCATGATGTTTATTATTTCAGCTGAAACATCTGGGTTGATAATTTTACCGTTCGCAAGGAGTTCAAGAAGTTTAACCATGTCATTTGGAGTTGTGTAACCCACGCCGAATCTAATTGCTTCGGGTGTTTTCTTTTTGGTTTTGAAGGACATAAGCTTATTTAAAATTTTGGTATTGTCAAGACCAAGTTCTTTCATTCTATTATTTACAGCGTCAAGTTTAGCGTCATGTTCATTTGCAAAGCAATCAAGGACGAGATTTGTTGCTGTGTTATCGCTTAAAATTATCATCAAGACCGCAGCATCAATTAATTTAATCTTTGCGCCGTCGTAGAAGTATTGTAAAACGCCAGAGCCACCATATTTGAGAGAATCCTCAAGAGAAACAAGTGTATCTTTTTTCAGCTTTCCTTCCTCAAATTTATAGAATAATTCAACAAGGATAGGAACTTTTATCACGCTTGCGGTTGGGAAAAGTGAATCCGCATTGATTTGAATTGTTTCACCTGTGACAAAATTTTTTGCTGATACCCCAAGCCGACCAACTCCGTATTTTCTCCCAATTTGATTAATTTTTGAAACTATTGTCTCATTTGTAAGTGTTAATTTTGATGTAGCGCAGGCTGAAAATAGAAAGAGAAGTAGGATAAAGTATAGCTTTCTCATTTTTGAAGCTCGTTTTTTTGAAAAAATAAGTTTTTTGCGAAAATTATTCAAGCAAATTTTAGGTTAAGTTTAGAGTGCGCTGTAAATTGCTTGGGGTTGATGTATCGTTGAAATTAGTTAAATTAACATAAAAGGAGAGCGATAAAACATTTCTGTGCTTTAAAAATATAAAGGAGGAGGAAATGAAAATTCAGATTGAATTTTTCCACGATGTCCTTTGCGCGTGGTGTTTTGCCATCTCTCCAAGGGTTCACAAACTTGCAGAAGAAAATCCCGATGTTGAAATAATACATCGTGCCTTTGCTCTTGCTCCGAATCCAGATGCGATAGTTCAGATTTTTGGCTCAAAAGAAAATGGTAAAAGAGAAATTTTAAATCACTGGAGAATGGCAAACGAAAACGACGATGAACACAGGATAAACTTTGAACTTATGGAGCAAAGAGAATTTGATTATCCATATTCGGTTCCAGGTCTTCTTGCTTGTAAATCTGCAGAACTTCAAGGGGGACAGGTTGCGCATTGGAAGATGTTTGATAGAGTTCAAAAGGCTCATCTTGTTGAATGTTTGAACATAGCTGATTTTGAGGTTTTGAAGAAGTGTGCAGAGGATATCGGTCTTGATGTTGATAAATGGGAAAGGGATTATGAAAGTGAAATAGTATTTCAAAATCTTGCTTACGATCTTGAAGTAGCAAAGCACTACGGTATAAACGGTGTTCCAGCGCTTGTTGCAAATGGAAGATATGGGATTATCGGAGCTCATAAATATGAAGTTTTAGTCAAATGGCTTGAAAAGGTAAAGGAAGAACTTGGCAAAAGAGAATTATGAAAAAAATAAAAAGGGAGGATAAAGTTATGCGGTCAACTATTTATATTTCTACACTGTTAATTCTTCTCGTTATGAATTTAAGCTCGCAGTCTATAAAAGTTGGTGACAAAGCTCCCGATTTCAAACTCCCATATGCTACAAAGGACACAATCGTTTTTAGTGGCGTTAGCTTATCTGACTTGATCGGTAAAAGAAACATTGTTCTGGCTTTTTACCCTGCTGATTGGAGTGGTGGTTGCACTACCGAAATGTGCACTTTTAGAGATAATTTTTCCGAGCTTTCAAAGCTTGATGCAGAGGTTTTGGGGATAAGTGGTGATTATGTTTTCTCTCATCACGAATGGGCAAAACATTTAAATTTGCAATTTAAGCTTTTAAGTGACCACAAGCATGAAGTAGCGAAACTTTACAATTCATATGATGAAAATTCAGGATACAACAAACGAACAATTTTTGTAATAGATAAAACTGGCAGGGTAGCTTATATAAATTGGAGATATGATGTGAGGAATCCGAAACATTTTGAGGAGTTACAAAAAGCGCTTGCCGATTTGAAGTGATGAAAATTTTTGATAATTTAATGAAAAAGATCCCAAGAGTTGAGGTTGAGCAAGCTGAATTGAGATCAATTAATTTTATCTCGTCTAAAATTCGGGATACAAATATGAAACAGTTTTAGAAATATCTGATGTTTTTGCAAGTTTTAAAAACAAAGAACAAAGGTCGCCATGAATAACACGGACAAAATCCGTGAGGCAAAGAAGGAATGGCTTGAAAAAGCAGAAAATTCAGGGATGAAGAGAACTGGGATAAAGTTCACAACTCTTAGTGATATGGAAGTTCAAATGCTTTACACTCCCGATGACCTTGAGGGGTTTGATTATATGGAAAAGCTTGGTTTTCCTGGTGAATACCCATATACTCGGGGAATTCATTATAACATGTATCGTGGTAGGTTATGGACGATGAGGCAATTTGCTGGTTTTGGGACGCCAGAAGATACGAATCAAAGGTTTAAGTTTCTGTTGAAACATGGTCAAACGGGTTTAAGCGTTGCTTTTGACTTGCCAACTTTGATGGGGATAGATGCGGATGATCCAATGGCTGAAGGCGAGGTTGGGGTTTGCGGTGTTTCCGTGAGTTCGCTTGCGGATATGGAAATTGTCTTCAAAGATATTCCGCTTGACCAGGTCTCAACTTCAATGACTATAAATGCTCCAGCAGCGATGATATGGGCAATGTATCTTGTGGTTGCTGAAAAACAAGGAGTTAAGTTCAATCAACTTCGTGGGACAATTCAAAATGATATTTTGAAGGAATATATAGCGCAGAAAGAGTGGATTTATCCGCCTGAGCCTTCTATTAAGTTGATAGTTGATACGATAAGATTTGCAAAGGACAATGTTCCACAATGGAATCCAATTTCAATAAGTGGTTATCATATTCGTGAGGCGGGAGCTACTGCAGTTCAAGAACTTGCTTTTACGCTTGCTGATGGATTTGCTTATGTTGAGGCATGTATTAATGCTGGGATGGATGTTGATGAATTCGCACCGAGATTATCGTTTTTCTTTAACTCACATCTTGATTTCTTTGAAGAGATTGCGAAGTTTAGAGCAGCTCGTAGAATTTGGGCAAGATATATGCGTGAAAGATATGGCGCCAAAAATCCGAGGTCGTGGATGTTGAGGTTTCATACTCAAACAGCAGGTTGCTCGCTCACAGCTCAACAGCCTGAGAATAACATAGTGAGAACTGCATTTGAAGCTCTTGCAGCTGTTCTTGGTGGAACGCAAAGTTTACATACAAATTCAATGGATGAGACATATGCTCTCCCAACCGAAAAAGCAGCAAAAATAGCATTGAGAACACAACAAATAATTGCCTATGAAATTGGTGTCGCTAATGTGATTGACCCATTGGGCGGAAGCTATTACATTGAATCGCTGACAAACAAAATTGAGGAAGAAGCTGAAAAGTATTTCAAAAAGATTGAGTCTTATTCATCAAATGGATCAATGCTTGAGGGTGTGATAAAAGCAATTGAAGATGGTTTCTTCCAGCGTGAGATCGCCCAATCAGCGTATAGATATCAGCAGGAACTTGACAAAAAAGAGAGAATAATTGTCGGTGTCAATGAATTCATTGATGATGAACCGGTTGAAATACCGATTTTAAGAATTCCGCCTGAAGTTGCTGATAAACAAAAGAGACGACTTGCTGAAGTTAGAGCGACAAGAAATCAAGCAGAGGTTGAAAGAGCCCTTGCTGAGCTTAAAAAAGCAGCTGAAGAGGATCAACCGCTTATGCCGAAAATTCTTGATTGTGTGAGAGCTTATTGCACGCTTGGCGAGATGACATCAACATTAAAAGAAGTTTGGGGAGTTTATCAAGAGCCACTTGTGTTTTAAAATAAATTAAAACGATTTTGAATTAGCTATGTCCACAGTTGAGGAAAAAGTTGATAAATTGGAAAAATTCTTGGAAGAATTTGTTAAAACTGTTGGTGTTGAGTTTAATAAGTCATATAATCTTTTTTCACAACTGCAAATTGAGATGAGAGAGGGATGGGCAAGGTTTAGGCAAGAGCTTGCGGAAGCAAATGAAATGTGGCGCAGGGAATTAAATAACGGGTGGGAAAAGTTTAAACAAGAGTTGATAGAGAGGGAAGAGAATTGGCAAAAGAGGATGCAGCAGCTTCGCGAAGAATTCTCCCAAGAGATGAAAGAAAGAGATGAAAGATGGGAAAAGGAGAGGAGAGAAAGGGAGGAGAGGTTGCAAAATGAGTTGAGGGAAAGAGATGAGAGATTGCAGAGGGAGTTGAGCCAGATGCGGGAGGAGTTTGCCAAAGAGATGAGAGAAAGAGATGAGAGATGGGAAAAGGAAAGGAAGGATTGGGAGGAGAGATTGCAGAAGGAGATGAAAGAAAGGGATGAGAGACTGGAAAGAGAAAGGAAAGAGTGGGAGGAGAGATTGCAGAAGGAGATGAAAGAAAGAGATGAGAAATGGGAAAGGGAGCGAAAGAAGCTTGTAAAGGAGTGGAATTTGAAATGGGGAGAACTTGCAAATCGGCTTGGAACTATGGTAGAGGACCTTGTCTATCCAAGTTTGCCCAGAATTATAAAAGAGGAATTTGGAATTGATGTTGAATTTATAGCTGTTGATGTTAAGAAACGCATAAATGGGCGTGAGAAAGAATATGACGCCGTTGCAATAGCTGGGAATTATGTTTTCATAAATAGCACCAAAAGCAAGCTTAAGAATAAGGATGTTGATGATTTTGTCAACGATATTCTTGAGTTTAGAACCTTTTTCTCAGAACATGCTGATAAAAAGTTGATAGGGATTCTTGCCACATTAAGAATTGATGAAGGAGTGTTAAAGTATGCCGAGAAAACAGGTTTTCTCGTGCTCGCAGTTGGCGAAAAATTGATGGAGGTTAAGAATTCTAAAGATTTTAAACCAAAAGAGTGGTAAGACTTGTTCGCTGATTACATCAAGCTTGCAAGACCAAAGCAGTGGGTGAAAAATTTTTTTATCTTTGCTCCGCTTATTTTTTCACATCATCTATTGAATTTTGAGAAAATAAAAATTTCAATTTTTGCTTTTCTTTCTTTCTCTTTTATCGCTTCATCTGTCTATGTTATAAACGACATTTCAGATCGTGAATCTGACAGGTTTCATCCTTTGAAAAGGAATAGACCTATCGCATCTGGTCGTGTTAAAGTGTGGCAGGGGATATTATTTTCAATTTTTCTTTTCGTTGTCGGTTTTGCTTTTACTTTTGAGCTTCCTTTTAAGGCAAGATTTTTGATAATTTCATATTTTTTGATGATGCTTTTTTATTCTTTCAAACTTAAACAAATTGTTCTTGTTGATGTTTTTGTGATAGCTATTGGTTTTATGTTGCGGGTTCTTGTTGGGGCATACTCAATTGAGGTTGTTGTTTCAAAATGGCTTTTCATAACGACTCTTTTTCTTTCGCTTTTTCTTGCGATATCAAAAAGAAGAATGGAATTGTATTTCTCAATTCAAAACCAAGATTCAAATTTTGGTGAGCAGAGGAAGGTTCTTGATGAATACAATATAAAATTTGCAGACCAGATGCTTGTCATAACTGCTGGCGGAGCTGTTATCGCTTATGCTCTTTATACTATTTCGGAAAGGACGGTTTCACTTTTTAAAACTGAATCGTTAATATACACGACTGTTTTTGTTTTGTATGGTGTGTTTAGATACATGTATTTGATGTATCAAAAGAAAAGTGGTGAGAACCCAACTGATGTTATTTTAGGGGATGTGGGGATAATCGCAAATATTTTTTTATGGCTTTTTGCATGTATTGCGATAATTTATCGTGAGCAGATTTTCAAGTTTTTTGGATTTACATTTTAAAAAATAAGTTTCATTTGAGATGAAGGAGAAAATAAGAATCGCTTCTGGTCAAGGATTTTGGGGGGATTGGCTTGAAGCTCCAATTCATCAGGTTACGAAAGGACCTATTGATTATCTTGTGATGGATTACCTTGCGGAGGTTACAATGTCAATCTTACAAAAACAGAAGAAAAAAGATCCGAACCTTGGCTATGCTCGTGATCTTGTGAGTTTAGTGGAAAAGATTCTTCCAACAATCGTTGAAAAAAACATCAAAATTGTGACAAACGGTGGAGGCGTTAATCCAATAGCTTGTAGGGATGCGATTTTTAGAATCGCTCAAAAGCTCGGTATAAAAGGTTTAAGAATAGGCGTCGTCTATGGAGATGATATACTTGATAAAATTGATGATTTTATAAAAATGGGGGTTGATTTTAAAAACATGGATACTGGTGAACCAATTGAGAAAATTCGCGAGAGGATAACAAGTGCAAATGTTTATTTTGGAGCTTTTCCAGTTGCCCAAGCATTAAAACAAGGAGCACAAATTGTCATAACCGGTAGGGTTACGGATACTGGTATTACACTTGCTCCGATGATTTATGAATTTGGATGGAGTGAAACTGACTATGATAAACTTGCTGCTGGAATTGTTGCTGGTCACATACTTGAGTGTGGCGCACAAGCAACAGGTGGAAATTTTTCATATGATTGGCGTTCTGTTCCAGACATGGCTCACATCGGATTTCCAATAGCTGAAGCTTATCCCAATGGAGAGATTATAATAACAAAACATGAAAACACAGGTGGTCTTGTAACTATTCAAACTGTAACCGAGCAACTTGTGTATGAAATTGGCGATCCAACAAATTATATAACTCCAGAAGTGATTGCTGATTTTACGACGATAAAACTTGAACAAATTGGGAAAGACAGGGTGAGGGTTTATGGTGTTAAAGGAAGACCACCAACGCAATTTTATAAAGTTTCAATGTCTTATTTTGATGGATATATGGCTGTTGGGACTTTGACATATTCCTGGCCCGATGCCCTTGAGAAGGCAAAGAAAGCAGATGAGATAATAAGAACGAGATTGAAGGACCTTGGGCTTGAGTTTGAGGAAATACATACAGAATTTCTTGGCTATAATTCCTGTCACGGTCCACTTGCACATAAAATTGATGAACCAAATGAAGTTGTGTTAAGAATTGCGGTTCGTGGTAAAAATTTTGAAGATGTTGATAGATTTGGTCGTGAAGTGCCAGCTTTGATTTTGACGGGTCCTCCCGGTGTGACTGGTTTTGGTGGAGGTCGTCCACATCCAAGCGAGGTTATAGCATACTGGCCAACTTTAATCCCCAAAGAACTTGTTAAACCAGAAATAATCGTTGAAGAAATTTGAAATAAAAAATCAATGCAATGCAATCGGTAAATTTTCGGTATCTCTTCCCAAACTATGGCGGTGTAACACGCCTTTTCATTGATTATGTCTACAACTTTAAAAATGTTCAGAGGTTTTATAATTATAACTTCAATGACCTTGATAATCTTAACAGTTTGATTGAATCTGTCCTGAAAAATTACAAAAATCGTGAAAAAGTTGTTGAAATTTTGAAGAGGCAAAATTTCTATTATGAGAATTTCAGCGCAAGAGAAAAACTTGAACTCCTTTCCAGAGATAACACACTCGCTGTGGTCACGGGTCAGCAAGTTGGACTTATGTCTGGTCCGCTTTACACAATCTACAAAATTATAACAGCGATAAAACTTTCCGATTTCTTATCCGAAAAATTTAAAGATTTCAATTTCGTTCCCGTTTTTTATCTTGAAAGTGAAGATCACGATTTCTTTGAAGCTAACCATGTAAAAGTTTTCAACTCAAGTAACGAACTTGTTAAAATTGAGTTTAATCCAGAGGATACTCCGAGGGAGAACTATGGTCCTGTTGGAGAAATTAAATTTAACGATAGATTTGAATCTGTCTTGAGGAAATTTGAAGAGGAACTTCAGGATAGCGAATTCAAAAACGATGTCATAAGCTTTGTTCGTTCAACATATAAGGAGGGATTTAACTTTGCTGAATCGTTTGCGAAATTTGTTGGAGGGTTATTTAAGAACCATGGCTTGGTTTTCTTAAATCCAAATGATGCTGAACTTAAAAGATTTCTTGTGCCAATTTTTGAGCGGGAGATAGACGAGCATCCTAAACTTTCAAATTTAATAGTTGATGTGAGCGCAGAGCTTGAGGAAAGATATCACGCACAGGTGAAACCACGGGCTATGAATCTATTTTTGTTTTATAGAGGAGGCAGGTATCCAATTGAGCCAGCAGAGGAAAAGGGGATGTTCAGATTGAAAGGAGCAAGATTTAAGTTCAGTAAAGGAGAGCTCAAGCACATACTTGAGACAAATCCACAGGCGTTAAGCCCCAATGTTATATTAAGACCAATATGTCAGGATACCCTTTTGCCGACAATTTTTTATGTTGCTGGTCCATCTGAGATTGCGTATTTCGCACAGCTTAAGCCAGCGTATATTTATTTTGGGCTTCCTATGCCCGTCATCTTTCCGAGAATTAGCGCAACTCTGATTGAACCAAAAGTGAGGAAAATTTTAGAAAAGTATAAAGTTGAATTTGAGGAACTCTTTTCAGACTTCTCATCTGTTGCGAAAAAAATTTCAACTATGGATTCAGATATTGATATTGATGGCTTTTTCAAAGTTATGAGGTCAAGATTTGAGTCGTTACTTGGTGAAGTTAAAGATTTTGTTTTAGGTATAGAGCCATCGCTTGGCGGGGCGGTTGATAATTCTGCGAGCAAAATTCTTTACCATATAAACAACATTTATGAAAAAACAGTGAACGCAAATCAAAAGAGAAATGAAATCATCTTAAAGCAAATTGAAAAGTTGAAAATTAATCTTTTCCCAGAAAATGAGATTCAGGAGAGAGTTTTGAATGTAATTTATTTCCTTAACAAATACGGTTTCGGTTTGATTGATAAGTTATTTGACGATTTAGAGGTGTTTGAATTCAATCATCAGATTATTTATCTGTAGGAATTATTTTGTTAAAATTTTTTCGGGTTCTTTTCCAAGGTTTTCAAGTTCAAACTTTGCTGATATAGCAAGTTCGGAGTTTGGATATTGTTCAAGAAATTTTTGGTAGTGTTCTCTTGCTTTATTGTAATCGTGAATTTCATTGGCATAGATAAAACCAAGCATGAAAAGCGCATTCATCGCTTCTCTTGTGTTTGGATATTTTTGAACTATTTGTTCAAAATATCCAACAGCTTCTTTAGGTAAGCGAAGGTCATTTAAATAAATCTGTGCAAGTTTGAAGAGTGCTTCGGGTGCTTTTGAACTTTCAGGATACTTTTGGGCGAAGTGCTTGTAAAGGTCAATTGCAGTCTTTAAGTTTTTCTTTTGATATTCTTTATCTGCTTTCTCAAATAAATTTGCGTCCTCTTTTCCGCAACTTGTTATAAGCAAAAGGAAAACTACGAACAGGTTCTTGATTTTCATTTTTTCGTTGCTTTATTTTTGAATTAAATTTAAAACCGATGGGAGAAAAAGTCAAATTTGAATGGTTCAGTTGGGTTGCGTCGTCCAAACATCAAAAATAAAGCAAGAGGGAGGAATTATGTGGAAGGTGTCTTTGGTTAAAATTTCCTTGGTAATTTTATCTTTTCTCCTCCTTTTTGAAATTTCCATTTCTCAAAGTTTGTTTGATAAGTTGAACGCGGATGTTAAGACGTTTGCAAAAAACTCCGCAAATTATTTTTCTGCGCCATCTGGTTTCAATAAAGAAGATTTTTTCCGTTTGTCGGCTATCAGCGCTGGGACGATTTTACTTTTCAGTTTAGATCATTTGAATAAGGATTTTCAAAGGTTTGATAATAAAATCTTCAAAACAGCGATGGAGATTGACAGATATTACGGGACTGTGTGGATGTGGGGGTTAATAAGTGGTTCTTTATACTCTTCGGGGATGCTATTCAGGGATGATGAAATTAGAGAGATTGGTTTAATGGTTTTTGAAGCGGGTGCTTTATCTGGTTTTGTGACCACACTTTTAAAAGTTGCCTTTGGTCGGGAGAGACCGTATGTAAGTGGTGATAAATTTAAATTTCATCCATTCAGTTTCGGTGGGAATAAATTTTATTCGTTTCCGTCGGGACATGCGACTTTGAGTTTTGCAATTTCAACTGTTATAGCATCAAAGTTTGAGAGTAAATTTGTAAAGTTTTTCATTTATACGCCTGCGGTTTTGACTGCGCTTGCCCGTGTTTATAACAATCAGCATTGGTTTTCGGATGTTTTTCTTGGTTCGTCTATCGGTTATTTCACCGCAGCTTATATCGTCAATGCACATAGAGAGAATCAAAGGTAACCCGTTATCATGACATCATCCCCGAAGTTTTGTATTGAAATCTCTTTCAAATTTATTATTTCACGAATTGACCTTATTCCGACATCACCTATGCTTGCTATACCTTTCCCAAGGATTTTTGGAGCGATGAAGATATAAACTTTATCGGCAAGTTTTTGCTTTATGAATTCTGTGAAGATTTTTCCGCCACCTTCAACGAGAACTGAAATTATGCCTTTTTCTCCAAGTTTTTCAAGGACATCTTTCAGGTCAAGTTTTCTTCTTCTTGATTTTACAGTTAAAACATCTATCCCAAGTGAGTTAAGTTTTTCAACTTTATCTTTCTTCGTTTTAAGTGCGTCGCT
Source organism: Candidatus Kryptobacter tengchongensis (assembly GCA_001485605.1). GTDB lineage: Bacteria > Bacteroidota > Ignavibacteria > Kryptoniales > Kryptoniaceae > Kryptonium > Kryptonium tengchongense. The sequence continues at coordinate 45,479 of FAON01000005.1, read as the reverse complement.
TGATGTGAAAACAATTGTTTTATCTGTGAATTTGTCCGAGAATACATTTAACTCAAGTGGAAGGCTTAAAGCCGAGTCAAGTATAACTCTATAAGGATTTCTTCCCTCAACGAGTCTGACGGTGAGGTTTGGGTTATCAAGTTTTGCGGTGCGACTTCCGATTAAAACGGCATCATATTCACTCCTTAATTGGTGGACGAAACGAAGCGATTGTTCGCAGGTTATCCATTTTGAATTTCCTTCTGGATCTGCGATTTTTGCGTCAATTGTTTGGGCAATTTTAAGGGCAACGAATGGAATTTTTTGAGTTATATATTTAAAAAATGCTTCATTTAACTTTTTTGACTCATTTTCAAGGACTCCAACTTTAACTTCAATACCTGCTTTTTTAAGTTTTTCAATTCCTTTTCCATTTACAAGTGGGTTTGGATCAATTGTGCCAATTACAACTTTTTTGATTTTTGATTCAATGATTAGATCAACACATGGCGGGGTTTTGCCGTAATGAATACATGGTTCAAGGTTTACATATAAAGTTGCACCTTCAACGCTTTCAGTTGCGTTTTTTATCGCATTTACTTCAGCGTGTTCTTCACCATATCTTGCGTGATAACCTTCGCCGATTATTTTGTTATCTTTTACGATGACGCATCCCACCATTGGATTTGGACTGACATAACCTTTGCCCTTAAGGGCAAGTTGCAGACAACGAGCGAGATAAAATTCATCCTTTTTTTCAATTTCAATATCAGAGGGCATCTTTATCGTATGACATTTATTGTTTTTGAAATTTTTTCAGTTTTGCCTATGACAGAAACTTTAAGTGTATCGGAAGTGCTTTTACAAAGTAATTTAACTTGGGTTGTGCATGGGGTTATAACTTGTGGGCAAATTTTGGATTTTTCCCTTTTTGCTATCGGCGTTATCCTGAATTCATTTTTAAGTTCTTCAACTTCAATTTTATGAAATTCCCAACATGGGTCTGGGAAAGCGCCGTAAATTTCAACTGTAAAGTTATGATTGATTTTGATGGTATCTGTGATTTCTCCCGATTCATCTTTGATAACAACATTTGAAACATAGATTTTGTCGTAGTAATTATCGTTGGGAAGCGTTGTGAGACCACATCCTATTATAAGCAAGGTAGCCAAGAACATATTTTTTAGTTTCATTTCGTTTGAGCCTTTGTTGTTCTACAAAGATAAATTTGGAAATAAAAATTAAAAATCAAAAACAAAAAGTCAATTTGGGAACTTGACAATTACATTTGCGTTTTCTATATTAAAGACAGAGAAAACAAAAATTGGAGAGTAGAGATGAGGCGTATAATTTTGATGCTTGTCATGTTTGCTGTGATAACTGCCTTTGCATCTGCACAATTTAAGGAGCAAGTTGAGTCAAAGCCAGATGTTTATCAATCAATAATTCAGGGTGGGCAGAGAAGTTATTTTGGGTTTTTTAATCCAGCGAATTTATTTATGAGACATACTTTTTCGGTTTCATATTTGAGTGTTGGGGGTAAGGGAATAATGATAAATTCATATACAAATTCAATTTTTTACAGGTTTTCGGATAATTTAAATTTACAGGCGGATATAAGTTTTGTTAACTCGCCGTTTGGTTCATTGGGAAGGGGTTTGAGCAACAGCATTAATGGAATTTATATCAATAGGGTTGAGTTGAATTATCGCCCGCTTAATAATCTTTTGATAAACATCCAATATCGTCAGATTCCCTTCTTTTATCAACCTTATTATTATCGCTGGTGATTTGAAATGTAGAAGTTTTGAGTGTGCGTGGGTGTTGCAGTTTTACACATTTTGTTAATTTTTGTTCACATTATTGATTGTCTTACATTGATGTTTTTAGTGGCACATTTTTTGCCCAATTTTTAATTTGAAGTTTAATAAATATAGATTGAGAATGAATAAGGAAAAAATTTATCGCTTAGCACCTCAAGATTTAAACAGGATTTTTGAACAGTTCAAAACAGGGGGATATAAGATTGTTGGTCCCACCATCAGAGATAATGCGATTGTTTATGATGAAATTCAAGATGTTAAAGACCTGCCAGTTGGGTTAACAGATGAGCAGAAGCCTGGGAGTTATAGATTGAAAAGGCGGGGTGATAATGCTTTGTTTGGTTATGTTGTTGGTCCTCAGTCTTGGAAAAAATTTCTTTTCCCACCACTTTTGACTATTTGGGAGGCAAAGAGAAGCAATGGAAAGTTTGAGCTTATTGAGCCAAATTTTGAGGGACAAAAGTTTGTCTTTGTTGGTGTAAGAGCTTGTGAAATTTCAGCTATCTTGATTCAAGATAAAATCTTTGGAGGGGGACAGTATAAAGATCCAAATTATTTAAAAATCAGAGAGAATGTTTTCTTAATAGCAGTAAATTGCAATGAGCCTGGGGATAACTGTTTTTGCCTGTCAACGGGGACCGGTCCAAGGGTTTTAACTGGGTATGATATTGTCTTAACAGAGGTTGTTTCAGATGAGGAACATTATCTTCTGGCGAGGGCGGGAACGGAGGAGGGAAAAGAGATGCTGGAGATGCTGGGGTTCGCCGAAGCGACAAAAGAAGAAATTGAAAAAGCTGATAAAGTTTCAAGTGATGCGATCAAAAAGTTTAAGAAAGAAGTTGACCTTGAGGGGATTGTTGAACTTTTACAGTCAAATTATGAAAATCCACTCTGGGATAAGGTATCGGAGAAATGTTTGACCTGTGCAAATTGTACGATGGTTTGCCCAACATGCTTTTGCAATACGATTGAAGATGTAACTGATTTATCAGGGCAAAATGTAAAAAGGATAAGGCGATGGGATTCCTGCTTTACGCTTGAGTTTTCATATATACACGGTGGAAGCCTAAGATATTCAACAATGTCAAGATATAGGCAGTGGATGGTGCACAAGCTTTCAACTTGGAAGAATCAATTTGGAATGCTCGGGTGCGTTGGATGTGGAAGATGTATAACATGGTGTCCAGTTGGCATTGATATAGTTGAAAATGTTAAAATTTTCAAAAGAGAGCTGAGCAAAGTTAAAATTTAAAAATTGGGTGAGATCATGAGTATTGAAACATTGGAAAAAATACTTGCAGAGCATCCATTTTTTAAAGACCTTAAAAAGGAATATCTTGAGCTCATACTTGGATGTGCAAAGAATGTTTTTTACAAAGCTGGTGAGTTTATATTTCGTGAAGGAGAGGAGGCAAATGAATTTTATATAATACGGGATGGCAGGGTATCACTTGAAATTTCGGTTCCGGGAAAGGAACCTGTTATAATTCAAACTCTTGAGGACGGTGAAGTGCTTGGATGGTCTTGGATTATTCCACCGTATTATTGGCACTTTGATGCTAAAGCAGTTGAACCAACGAGGGCTATAGCTCTTGATGGTAAATGCTTGAGAAATAAGTGCGAGGAAGATCATAGTCTTGGGTATGAGCTTTTGAAAAGATTTGTAACAATTGTTGAACAACGACTTCAAGCAACAAGAATACAATTACTTGATTTATATGGTGCAGGTTGAAAGTATAATAGTCACATCATCTATTAAAAATCCGATGCTTCCCATCTTATTTCAGGTGCGCTCAAGGAAGCAAGAAACAGATGATACTTTTACTCTTGAGCTTGAGCCAGTTGAATCAGGAATTGAATTTGAGTTTCTGCCAGGACAGTTTAATATGATTTATGTTTTTGGAGTTGGAGAGGTTCCAATCTCTATAAGTGGGGATCCTAATAAGAAAAATCGCATAGTTCACACAACAAGAATGGTTGGGACTGTGACGAAAGCGATGGGGACTCTAAGAAAGGGTGATGTTCTTGGAATAAGAGGTCCTTTTGGGACAAGTTGGCCAGTTGACAGGTGTGCGGGGTGCGATGTTGTTATAGTTGCTGGGGGAATTGGGTTGGCGCCATTAAGACCGGCAATTTATTATATTTTGTCCAACAGGGGAAGATATAACCGTGTTATATTGCTTTATGGTGCAAGGACCCCTGAAGATATTCTTTATAAGCGTGAAATTGAAAAATGGAAATCAAGGTTTGATTTTGAGGTTTATGTCACTGTTGACAGGGGAACGAGTGGATGGAAGGGGAATGTCGGCGTTGTAACAACATTGATCCCAAGGGCTCCGTTTGATCCGTTAAATGCAGTTGCTTTTGTGTGCGGACCAGAAGTGATGATGCGCTTTACAGCTATTGAGCTTATTAAAAGAGGGGTTAAAGAGAACAACATTTTTCTGTCCATGGAGCGAAATATGAAATGCGGAATTGGCTTATGTGGTCACTGCCAGTTTGGTCCTGTGTTCATTTGTAAAGATGGTCCTGTGTTCAGTTATAGTCAAGTTAAGGATTTGATATTTAAACGGGAGATTTAAAAATGAAGGCAAAAAAACCGAAACTTGCTGTCTGGAAGTTTGCCTCTTGCGATGGATGTCAGCTAAGTTTGCTTGATTGTGAAGATGAGCTTCTTGATGTTGTTGGAGCGGTTGAAATTGCATATTTTCTTGAAGCGTCAAGGGCAACTGTATCAGGTCCGTATGATATTTCACTTGTTGAGGGTTCAATTACAACGCCACATGATGCAGAGAGAATTCATAAGATAAGAAAGGTTTCAAAGTATCTAATAACAATCGGAGCTTGTGCAACAGCTGGGGGAATTCAAGCATTGAGAAATTTTAAGGATGTAAAGGAGTTCATTTCTGTTGTTTATGCGAATCCAGCATATATTGAGACATTGAATAAATCAACGCCAATAGCTGATCATGTGTTTGTTGATTTTGAGCTTCGTGGCTGTCCGATAAATAAATATCAGCTAATTGAAGTTATAAGTGCATTTCTTAATAAACGCAAACCTAATATCCCTTCCTACAGTGTATGTATGGAATGCAAGAGAAAGGGAAATGTTTGTGTTATGGTTTCAAGTGGAACGCCATGCCTTGGTCCCGTTGTGCAAGCTGGATGTGGAGCGATCTGTCCGTCATATAACAGGGGTTGTTATGGATGTTTTGGACCAAAGGAAACCCCCAATGTTTTCTCATTGACTGAACATTTCACAAAACTTGGACTTAAATCAGCAGATATAGTTAGAATTTTAAGAAACTTTAATTCATACGCTGAACCATTCAGAAAAGGGAGTGAGGCATATGAAAGATAAATCAATAAGGGTTGATTATTTAGCACGAGTTGAGGGAGAGGGAGCACTTTACATTAAAGTTAAAAATGGTTATGTTGTTGATGTGAAACTTAAAATTTTTGAACCCCCGAGATTTTTTGAGGCTTTTTTGAGGGGAAGAAACTTTATGGAAGTTCCAGACATCACTGCAAGGATTTGCGGCATTTGCCCCATAGCTTATCAAATGAGCTCTTCGCACGCCATTGAAAATGCTTTTGGAGTTAAAGTTGATGGAGTTATCAGAGAGCTTAGAAGATTGATTTATTGTGGTGAATGGATAGAAAGCCACGCTTTACATGTTTTTATGCTTCATCTGCCAGATTTTCTTGGGTATGATGATGTGATTCAGATGGCGAAGGATTATCCAGACATCGTTCAAAAGGCATTACGCTTAAAGAAAATTGGAAACGAAATAGTTAGAATTATCGGTGGGAGGGAAATTCATCCAATTAATATCAGGGTTGGTGGGTTCTATAAAGCACCAGCGAAAAGTGATTTAAAGAAAATTGAGGATGATTTGAAATGGGCGAGGGATTTTTCGGTTGAGTCAATTAAATTTCTCGCAACCCTTGAGTTCCCGGAATTTGAACAGGATTATGAGTTTGTTGCTTTAAGTCATCCGAATGAGTATCCGTTTAATGAGGGGAGAATAGTTTCAAATAAAGGGCTCAATATCGCTGTGAATGAATATGATAGCAACTTTATTGAGGAACATCTTCCGCATTCTAATGCTTTGCATTCAAGAGTTATAAATAGAGGCGCTTATTTTGTTGGACCGCTTGCGAGATTTAATTTGAATTTTGATAAATTATCAGATCTTGCCAGGGAAATCGCGCTTGAGGTTGGATTTAAGCCTGAATGTAAGAATCCTTTCAAGAGCATACTTGCACGGGCTGTTGAGACTCTTTATGCCTGTGATGAGGCATTGAGAATAATTGCAAATTATGAAGAACCACATAAGCCTTATGTTGATTTTGAGGTAAAACCTGGTATAGGTTATGGATGTACCGAAGCACCAAGAGGAATTCTTTATCATAGATACAAGATTGATGAAAAGGGTATAATCCTTGATGCTAAAATTGTGCCTCCAACTTCACAAAACTTAAAGATGATAGAAAGCGACCTGTGGAAATTCAGCGCAACTTATCTAAATCTACCTGATGATGAATTGACATGGAAGTGTGAGCAAGCTATTAGAAATTATGACCCGTGTATTTCATGTGCAACTCACTTTCTGAAGCTTTATATTGAGAGAGAATAGCAATAAAAATTTTTTAGTTGTAGGGATAGGAAACGCTTTTCGTGGTGATGACGCACTTGGGCTTTTAATTGCGAGATTTTTGAAAAGATATTTTGCTGGCAGAGTTAAAATTGTTGAAGTTGATATATCTTTTGATGAGTTGATCCAGACTTGGGGGAAGTTTCAGCTTGTTATCATTATTGACGCTGTTAAATCTGAAGGCGACGAAATTGGCAAGGTTTATCGCTTTGAACTTTGGGAGGCTGAAATACCTTCTAAGTTAGAATTTTTCTCAACTCACGCCTTGGGGGTAGCTGAATATATCAATCTTGCGAAGGTTTTGGGAAATTTACCAGCGAAGGTTATTATTTATGGAATTGTTGGTAAACATTTCAATTTTGGCGATCCTATATCACCCGAAGTTAAAAGTTCGTGTAGGGAGGTTATAAAGCAAATTTTGTGTGATTGCGACGTGAGATAAAATTTTTATTTTATTGCGCGAGTTTTTAAATTTTCAAAAATTTAAAATCAATTTGCGCGTTTTGACATGGACAAAAAATTGCTTGATATATACAGAAAAGTTGAAAACGGGGAGAGGTTAAATTTTGAAGATGGAGTTAATCTCTTTAAATCCGATGATCTAATTACGATTGGAATGATGGCTGATATGGTTAGATGGCGTTTGCATCCAGAACCGGTGGTGACATATATAATTGACAGAAACATAAATTACACAAACATTTGCACAACTGAGTGCACATTTTGTGCCTTTTATGCGAAAGTTGGTGATACAGTTAAAGGATATACGCTTAATTATGAAACTATTGCTAAAAAAATTGAAGAAACAATTCAACTTGGGGGAACGAGAATTCTATTGCAAGGTGGTTTAAACCCCGAGCTTGGGATTGAGTTTTACGAGGAATTATTTAGATGGATAAAGAGAAATTATCCTCAGATATGGCTTCATGCTCTTTCGCCTGAGGAGATTTTACACATTGCTGAAGTTTCAAGGCTAAGGGTTCGTGATGTTTTAAAAAGGTTGATTGACGCAGGTTTACAATCAATCCCTGGTGGAGGAGCTGAAATTTTGGTTGACAGGGTGAGGGAAAAAATTTCGCCCAGGAAATGTACCGCTGATGAATGGCTTGGGGTAATGTATGAAGCACATCAGCTTGGTTTAAAGACGACAGCAACCATGATGTTCGGGCACATTGAGACATATGAGGATAGAGTCCAACATATGCTGTTGATTCGTGAGCTTCAAGATATAACGGGTGGATTTACATCTTTTATACCGTGGACATTTCAGCCAAGGAATACAAAACTTGCGGAGAACATGGATAATTTAAAGGAGAGGTCAACTGGTTTTGATTATCTTAAAACGCTTGCGATATCAAGGTTGATGATTGACAATATTCCAACGATTCAAGTTTCATGGGTTACTCAAGGACTTAAGATAGCACAAATTGGTTTAAAGTTTGGCGCTGATGATTTTGGGAGTTTGCTTATTGAAGAAAATGTCGTGAGCGCAGCTGGGACAAAGCATCTTGTTACACTTGATCAGATGTTGAAAGCAATAAAGGACGCCGGGTTTGAACCAAAAAAGAGATTAAATTGATGCGTGAGCATAGGTATTGGATGGAGTATGCTTTAAAAGAGGCGCAGAAGGCTTTTGAACTTGGTGAAGTTCCTGTTGGAGCGGTTATAGTTTATAAGGGACAAATTATTGCAAAGGGTTATAATCAGGTTGAAACTTTGAAAGATGCAACCGCACACGCTGAGATGATAGCATTATCCGCTGCATATAACTATTTCCAAGCCTGGCGACTTGATGGATGTACAATTTATGTGACACTTGAACCGTGTCCAATGTGCGCAGGCGCTATAGTTCTTTCGCGAATTGATAAAGTTGTATTTGGTGCATATGACTTTAAAGCTGGTGCATGTGGGAGTGTTTACAATATAGCTGGTGATGGAAATTTAAATCATAAAGTTGAGGTCATCGGTGGGATAATGGGGGATGAAGCGCAAAGTTTATTAAAAGTTTTTTTTGAAAGGTTGAGAAATAGTGAAATGGGGCGGTTTTAAAAAACCGCCCCACTATTTTTCACTTGAGGAACATTAACTTTTTGCTTTCAATATACTTCCCCGCCTTTAAAGTGTAAATGTATGATCCCGTTGCAAATTTGCTTGCGTCAAATATCACCCTGTAAGTCCCTGGATCAAGAACTTCATCAACGAGAGTTGCGATTTCTTGACCCAAAATCGTATAAATTTTTAATGTTACACTTTGTCGCATTGGAATTGAAAATTCAATCGTAGTAGTTGGGTTGAACGGATTTGGATAATTTTGTTTCAGTTCATATCCATTTGGAATTTCATCATTTAATTTTTCAACTTTTAATGGTATGACGGGCAAAGTTCCTTGATAAACCCATTTATCAACTGTCCAACCATAGTAAGATTGAGTGTAAAGATTTTTCTTCTCGTCAAATTTTACATCATAAACAGAGGTATATCCAGAAGCATTCCCAGGCTTGGTCCCGTTTTCCCTAAGGTTATATCCGCCTGTCATAATAAAATTCCATTTCGCTATATCTATCGTATCAATCGGTTCACCCGTCGTTCCGTTTAGAACGTAAATTCTGCCATAAGGATAACCCATTGAAAGAGGAGATGGTCTCCAGACGGCGCACGCAACGAATAGCAGGTTGTTTTCATCAAGGTATTCAAGACCAATCGGGCTTGCTTTCCAAACAGAAGTTGCCCCCGTATCTCCCTCCCCAAGTTGAAAATTAAATTTAGTGTCAATTTGATATCCTGTTTGAATTGAGCCAACATATTTTACAACTTTTCTTTGAGTTGTATCAGAGTAGGAAACGAAAAGCCAAGTTCCTTCATTGTTGACCTCAATTCCCTTATAAACTCCGTCAGGTAAGTCAATCGTATTAAGTGGAGTGATTGTATGAGTTTCCCAGGCTGTTTTATTGCTTTCAATTGATGGGAAAATCTTAATGTCATCAGTTTTTCCATAACTGCTATCGTTAATGACAAAAATGTTTCCGTTTGCATCTAAATCAAATGAAAAAATTATATTATCACCGGTTTCAAGACGATAAGGTGTTGGGAGAATCGTGTCTCCTGTGAATTTAAAAACGAGTATATTGTGTCTTTCATCATTATTTGCAACATAAATTAAACTATCCTTTGGGGTTGTTAAAATAAACCATGCGTTTCTCATCAAGACCTCATCAAAAACATCATTTGGATTTGTCCAGGGGAGGAAGAAATTGCCAATCCCAGAAGAACCATATCCATAATAGTAAAGACGCCCAACAGCTGAATCTGCATTTACATAAGGCACAAGAAAGCTTCTTGCGTTGTAAGTTGTAACACAGGCGATAAAAGTATTTTCTTTTAACACTCCAACACTTGCGGTATTATGTCCTGTTCCGTTAGTTTCATCATCATAAGTTGCATAAACGCAATACCATTTTGATGTCCATTGTGGTTGTTCCTGAGAAAATGTTGATGTTGAAAGTGAAAGGGTAAGTATTAGTGCCAAAGAAATAGTGGCAAATCGCATAGTTAATTCCCTAATTTGTTTTTCTTTCACTTTAAGTATACTAAAACTCAGAGCAAATGTCAAGGAAAATCTAATCTGAACTAATAAACCATTTGAAATTTTCCTACGCTGTTTTTATATTTTGGATAGTTAAAATCAAAAATTAGGAAAGATGAATGTAGTTCTTTATATCCTTTTTATTGCTTTTCTATTTCCATCTGTTAACAATGTCGTGAAATCAAAGCTTTTATCCGTTGTAATTTACCGAGGTAATGCCCTTGTTACCAAAGTAATATCCGCTCGTGTTGAAAAAGGGGAAAATTTAATAAAAGTAGGCAAGTTAACACCAAATATCTTAAATCAAACGGTTCAAGTTGAAATTTTAAAGGGGAAGGATGTTAAAATTTCTGATGTTAAAGTTGAAGAGACATACCTTGAGAAGCCAGAGGTTGAGAAAATAGAGAAGTTAAAGGCAAAGTTAGATAGTTTAAATGATTTGATAGGTTTGAAGAAAGGGGATCTTGAAGTAGTTTTAGGAGCGATTGAATTTTTGAAAAAATTCCCTTCAGCGTGGCAGGGGCAGAGATTTAATAGGGCTGATGTTGAAGGTTATTTTGGGTTTTATAACAAGGAATTGAGGGAAAATATAAAAAAGAAAATAAAACTTGAGAACGAAATTGAAAGATTAAATTATGAAAAAAAGTTGATTGAAGACGAACTAAACAAACTTTCAGCACCTAAGGAAAAAAGCAAAGGCATTGAGATAAATCTTTTATCAGGATCTAATGAGGAGGTTGATATTAAACTTTCATATCTTGTAACTGGTGCGACATGGGTTCCAAGTTACGAAATAAGGGCTAACTCTATTTCTGGTAAGGTTGAGTTAAATTTATTTGCTCTTGTAAAGCAGTCAACAGGTGAGGATTGGGTAGATGTGCCTATTGAAATTGGAACATCCCCTGTTTTTATTTATGGTGCGCCACCAGAGCTTCAACCATGGTATGTTGATGTTTATCAACCAAGGTTTAGAAAGGATTTTTTTAAGGGAGAAATATCTGAAGTACCTAAGATTGCTGTTGAAGTGAGCCCGGAATTTATTTCCCCCGAGATTGAAGTTGAAATGACTTCGGTTAGTTTTAAACTTCCAAAGTCAAGTGTTCCATCAGACGATCAATTTCATAAGATTTTTCTTTCTTCATTTTCTCAAGATGTTGAATTTGCTTATTATGCAGTTCCAAAATTGTCAAAATATGCTTACTTAACAGCAAGCTTGAGAAACGATTTCAAATTCCCGATTCTTTCAGGTGAAGCAAGGATTTACATTGATGGTAAATATACTTCAACTTCTACACTTAAGAAGATTTTACCCGATGAGACATTTGATTTATTCCTTGGGGTTGATGAGAACATCAGAATAGAGAGAAAGTTGAAAAGGAAGTTCACCGAGTTTACGCTCTTTGGAAGGAATAAAAAAATTCATTATGAGTACGAGATGGAGATTGAGAATGGCAAGAAAAGAGATATAACGATTGATGTTAAAGATAATTATCCAGTTTCCAGAAATGAAAAGATAAAAGTTGTTTTAGAAACCCCGAGTGAGGGTGAAGCAAAAATTGAGCCCAATGAGGGGACCATAACATGGAAAATTAATTTGAGACCTGGGGAGAGAAGAATTTTAACTGTTAAATTTTATATTGAACATCCAAAAGATCTATCGGTAAGCGGACTTGAGTAAATAAATTAACAAACAAATGTGAGGTAAAGATGGCTGAAATTAAAAGTGGTCCTGGTTTAAAGTACAAACCCCTTGTTCCACCAGAACAAACAATGAAAGAATTTACAGTTCGTGCGTTAATTTTAGGGCTTATCATGTCCGTTGTTCTTGGTGCTGCGAATGCATATCTTGGTTTGAAAGCGGGAATGACAATTGCTGCGACATATCCGGCTGCGGTTATAAGCATGGCTTTTTTGAGATTATTTAGGGGCACGATCCTTGAAGAAAATTTTGCAAGGACTGTTGGTTCAATTGGTGAATCAGTTGCAGCTGGGGCTATTTTTACAATTCCTGCTTTTTTAATTGCTGGTGTATGGCAAAATTTTGATTCTCCTCAAAGGTATTGGGAATCCTCATTTATAATGGTTATTGGAGGTGTGATAGGGATATTGTTTGTAACTTTGTTGAGGAGAGTTTTGGTTGAGGATCCGGAATTGCCATTTCCTGAATCGGTTGCTGCTTCTGAGATTCATAAAGCTGGTCAAGCTGGTGGGAGCGGGGCAAAATATCTATTCGGAGCGATGGGGATTGGGGCTTTGATTCAAACACTTGGGAAATTTAATTTCTTTGCGACGAGTTGGGAAAAATTTACGACATTTGCTAAAACTGGAGTAAGATTGTTAAGTGGAAAAGGACAAGAAATAACAAGTGTTTCAGCGGGAGGAGGAACTCTTTTGACTGCCCCAGCTGTGAGCCCTGCTTATATTGGGGTTGGATTTATAATTGGTCCCAGGCTTGCTGCTTTAAACTTTAGCGGTGGCTTGTTGGCTTGGGGATTATTTGTTCCACTTCTTATGTATTTCCTTGGACCTCAACTTGAACCACTTGTAACTCAAGAGGGTCAACCAACTTCGTGGGTTGAGTTAGCGTATGCTATTTGGAAGTTTATCGTTCGTCCGATTGCAATTGGTGGAATGCTTTTGAGCGCAATTTATACACTTTATAGAATGAGGTCAAGCTTAGCAATTGGGTTAAAGCGTTCAATTTCTGATTTAAAGAAAGCAACAACTGGTGAGACGACAATGATTAGTAGAATTGATCAAGATTTGAGTTTAAAATGGGTTTTACCTCTTTTAATAATTTTTGCTGTGTTAACTTTTGCCTTATACTATTATTTTAGCGGAATGTTCAACGCATCAATAACCGCGACGATTGTTATGATAATTGCTGGATTTTTCTTTGCTGCTGTTTCAGGTTATCTTGTTGGAATAATTGGTTCAAGCAATAATCCCGTGAGTGGGCTTACGCTTTCAACTTTAATTGTCGCTGCGCTTTTGATGGTTGTGCTTGGTGTTAAAGGGTTGCCTGGGGTGGCAGCTGTCTTGGGTGTTGCAGCAGTTATATGCGTTGCAGCAGCTGTTGCAGGTGAAATGTTCCAAGATTTGAAAGTTGGACATATCCTCGGTGGAACACCCTGGAAAATGCAAGTTGGAGATATAATTGGCGTCTTTGTTGCTTCTTTTGTTCTTTATTTCCCATTGCTGATTCTTCATCAAGGTGATATAAAAGCAGGGGGTACTGGCTTTGGTGGTAAAGCACTTCCAGCGCCTCAAGCAAGTTTGATGGCAATGCTTTCAAAGGGAATCGTTGGCGGTGAAATGGCATGGCCTCTTATAATTGTTGGAATGCTTATGGCTTTCGGGCTTATACTTTTGCAAGTGAGAAGTCCAATGCTTGTTTGTGTTGGAATGTATCTCCCATTTGAAACAACTTCTGCTATTTTTGTTGGTGGGTTAATAAGAGGAATTACTGATTTAATCGCTAAAAGGCGTGGTTTTACAGAAGAACAGATGTCAAAGCTTGAAAATAATGGTACCCTTTTGGCATCTGGTTTAATTGCTGGTGAGGCTCTTATGGGTTTGGTTTTTGCTGGGCTTGCTTTTTATGAGGTGAAAATAAAACCCATAACTCCAACTCCTTCCTATTTGATTAGTTTAATCGTAATAGTTTTGATAGCCTTGCTTTTGATTTTAACTCCGATAAGATATGCATCGCAAACGCAAGTGAAGAAATCTTAACATTTGATTGGGCGCGTCGTCAGACGCGCCTTTTTGATTTTTGGTGGGGCTTTTTTAAATTATATAAAGTTTTTAAACAAAAGCACTTTGTTCTAAAATGTTAAGTGAATATCTTCCAATCCTCATATTAATGATCTTTGCATTTGCTTTTGCCTCGTTAATGGTTTTCTCAAACCGAATCCTTGGACCTAAAAAACCCAACCCTGAAAAACTCTCCACCTATGAAAGCGGGATGGAACCGATACGGAGCGCAAGAGATAGGTTTTCGGTTAAATTTTACCTTATCGCGATGCTTTTTATAATCTTTGATATTGAAGTTGTTTTTCTTTATCCCTGGGCTGTAACTTTTGATAAGCTTGGTGTGTTAGGTTATATAGAAATGTTTCTTTTCATACTTGTTCTTTTGGTTGGTTACATTTACATAATAAAGAAAGGAGCACTGCGATGGGAATAAATACTTTTAACATTGAGGAACAGGGATTTCTGACAACCAAGTTGAGTGAATTTATCAGGTGGGCTCAGCGAAACTCGCTTTGGCCTATGCCCCTTGGTATTTCTTGCTGTGCCATTGAAATGATGGCTTTTGCTGCCCCGAAATTTGATGTTGCAAGATTCGGCTCTGAATTTTTAAGGTTTTCGCCAAGGCAATCTGATTTACTTATTGTTGCTGGAACGGTAACATATAAGATGGCTCGTGTTGTGAGAAAGATTTACGATCAAATGCCCGATCCCAAATGGGTGATAGCTATGGGCGTTTGTACTTCAACGGGTGGAATGTATAGATCTTACGCTGTAGTCCAAGGAATTGACCAGTTCTTGCCTGTTGATGTTTATGTTTCAGGTTGCCCTCCAAGACCAGAAAATTTGATAAATGGTTTGCTTAAGATTCAAGAACTCATAAAAAACGGAATCCCACCAAAAAGAGACCCGATATTCATTTAAATAAAAAATTGACCTTGAGATGAAAGATAAAGTAATTGAAAAACTAACCAGCCTGTTTAAGGACAACATAATTGAAGTTTCCGAATTTCGTGGTGAGCTCACCATAGTTGTTAAAAAAGAAAAAATCCTTGAGATTTGTAAGTTTCTAAAGGAAGATCAAGAACTTTCATTTGATTATCTTGTGGATATTTGCGGTGTTGATTATTATCGCGAAAAAAATAGGTTTGCAGTTGTATATAACTTGTGGTCGCTTAAAAATAAGTTCAGACTGAGATTAAAGGTTTATGCCGATGAACCCGATCTTGTTGTCCCATCTGTAACTTCTGTATGGTCAGCTGCAAACTGGCATGAGCGTGAAACATTTGATATGTTTGGAATTAAATTTTCAGGTCATCCTGATTTAAGAAGGATTTACATGCCTGAGGATTTTGAATACTATCCATTGAGAAAAGATTTCCCATTGCAAGGAATACCAGGTTCAATTCCATTACCCGGGCAGGAAAAAGTAAAAATTCAACGGGATTGAGAAATGGAGGAAAAAATAGAAAAAGTAATTGAATCACTTGGAAGAAGAAACATAGAAACAGAACTTGGGGGAGACCCACTTGGGACAGAGATGATTTTAAATGTAGGACCTCAGCACCCAGCAACACATGGGGTTTTACGACTCGTTTTAAAACTTGACGGTGAATACATAGTTGACGCAGTTCCCGAACTTGGTTATCTTCATCGTGGTAAGGAGAAAATAGCGGAAAATATGACATTTCTTGAGTTTTTACCTCATACTGATAGAATGGATTATCTTGCTCCCCTTTCAAACAATACTGCTTATATGCTTGCAGTTGAAAAATTATTTGGGATTGAAGCTCCGAAAAGAGCACAATATATTAGAGTGATTGTTAGCGAGCTATCAAGGATTGCGTCTCATCTTGTGTGGCTTGGAACATTTGCGATGGATGTCGGGGCTTTGACAGTATTTATGTGGTGTTTTAGAGAAAGAGAAAAAATTTTGAGTATATTTGACCTTGTGACAGGAGTGAGATTTACAACAAGTTATACAAGAATCGGCGGAGTTGCTCAAGATATAACTGATGAAGCGATTCATGCAATAAAGGAATTCATTGATAACTTCCCAAAAGAACTTGAACAAATGGAAAAACTTCTTAACAAAAATAGAATTTTTATTGAAAGAACTGATGGGATTGGAGTGATAACGAAAGAGCAAGCGATTGACATAGGGTTAAGTGGTCCAAACTTGAGAGCTGTTGGCGTGCCGAGAGATTTAAGAAAAGATGAACCCTATCTTGTATATAATGAACTTGACTTTGATATTCCAGTTTACGAAGAAGGGGATTGTCTTGCTCGCTATTATGTTCGTCTTGATGAGATGAGAGAAAGTGTTAAAATCGTAAGGCAGTGTATTGAGAAATTACCATCTGGTCCAGTTAAGGCAGATGAGCCAAAGGCAACTCATCCGAAAAAGGAAAGAATTTACACAAAGATGGAAGAGCTAATTCATGATTTTATCCTTACAAACTTTGGTGGGACCCCTCCTGTTGGCGAAGTTTATCATGCTGTTGAAAATCCAAAAGGAGAGCTTGGATTTTACATCGTAAGCGATGGAACAGGGTATCCGTGGAGATTGAAAGTAAGGTCGCCATCTTTCACAAATATTCAAGCATTACCCTTGATGTTAAAAGGTTATATGATAGCTGACCTTGTTGCGATAATTGGAAGTATTGACCCTGTAATGGGAGAGGCGGATAAATAAAACAAAAATAAATTTTCCTTTGAAAATGTTCACTGAGGAAAATTTGAAAAAAGTTGAAGAAATTAAAAAAAGATATCCAACAGCACAAGCAGCACTTTTACCTGTTCTCTGGATAGCGCAGGAACAATTTGGATGGATTTCGGAGGATGTCATGCGTTATGTGGCTGAACTTCTTGGTTTGCCCTATAGCCATGTTTATGGTGTTGTCACATTTTACACAATGTATAACAAAAAACCTGTTGGGAAGTATCATATTCAAGTTTGTACTAATATCAGTTGCATGTTAAACGGCGCCTATGAAAATCTTGAATTTCTTCAAAAGAAACTCGGAATCAAAGTTGGTCAAACAACGCCTGATATGAAATTTACATTGACCGAGGTTGAATGCCTTGGCTCTTGTGGAACTGCACCCGTCGTCCAAATAAATGATGATTACTACGAAAATATGAGCAGAGAAAAACTTGAAAAGTTAATTGAACAACTAAGTAAGGAAAAGAAATAATGGAGCAGATAAAATTAATTCTAAAGGATATACCCGAACTTCACAGGATAGAAGTTTATGAAGCAAACGGTGGGTATTCGGCTCTTAAAAAAGCACTTTCAATGAAACCAGATGAAGTTATTGAAGAGGTGAAAAAATCGGGATTAAGGGGAAGAGGTGGTGCTGCTTTTCCAACTGGAATGAAATGGAGTTTTATGCCAAAGGATTCAAGACCAAAGTATTTAATTGTAAACGCTGATGAAAGTGAACCAGGGACATTTAAAGACAGAGCTATAATAGAAAAAAATCCTCATCAATTAATTGAAGGTTCTTTAATCGCTGCCTATGCCATAGGAGCTCAGACAATTTATGTTTACATTCGGGGTGAATATGTTAAATGGATGAATATTCTTCAAAATGCAATTGATGAGGCTTATTCTCGGGGTTATATTGGTGAAAATATATTTGGTTCTGGATTCAGTGTTAATATGTATGTTCATCGTGGAGCTGGAGCTTATATCTGTGGTGAGGAATCTGCTTTAATGGAATCAATTGAGGGAAAGCGTGGATATCCAAGAGTAAAACCTCCTTTCCCAGCTCAATATGGCTTGTGGGGGTATCCCACAACGATAAATAATGTTGAAACGCTTGCAAATGTTCCAGTGATAATTGAAAAAGGTGGAGAATGGTATGCTAAAATTGGGGCGCCAAAACATCCCGGGACAATTCTCTTTGGTGTAAGCGGTCATGTGAATAAACCCGGGATTTATGAACTTCCGACTGGAGTTCTTTTAACCGATTTGATTTACAAATATGCCGGTGGGGTTAGAAATAATAAAAAAATTAAAGCTGTTATCCCTGGCGGTTCATCAACCCCTGCTTTAAGAGGCGATCAAATTGAGGGTGTAACAATGGATTTTGATGGGTTAAGGAATGCTGGCTCAATGATTGGAACGGGTGGAGTCGTAGTTATGGACGAGGATACTGATATGGTAAAAGTTCTATGGAGGATTGCAAAATTCTATTGGCATGAATCTTGTGGTCAATGTACACCTTGCAGAGAAGGAACAGGGTGGATGTTTAAAATTCTTGATAGAATTGTAAAAGGTGCTGGAAGACCCGAAGACCTTGATTTGCTTGTAAGCGTTGCAAACAACATTGAGGGAAATACAATCTGTGCACTTGGGGACGCTGCAGCTTGGCCGATAAAGTTTGGAGTCCAAAGGTTTAAAGAAGACTTTGAAAAATATATAAAGTTTAAATCAACTGTGCTGATTGAAAAGTAATTTATGAAAAATTCATCAAAACTATTTTTCCTCATTTGTTTTGCTATTGTTTCGTGTCAACTATTTAAAACGAGAAGTCCGGAGCTACCAACGGAAGTAGCAGATCAATCAAGCTGGAAACAACCTGTAACACCTGAGATAACGCTTGAAAACTTGCGTAATGCCATTTATAACAGAAACACAGAAAATTACATTCGCTGTTTTGTTGATTCAAATTTTTCAGAAAAAAGATTTACATTTATCCCTACTCAAGAAGCCCAGATACAATATCCCGAAATCTTTAAAGACTGGAGCTTGAATAACGAGAGAAATTATTTCAACAATATAAAAGCAAATGTTCCACAGGGAGCAATATCTGAACTCGTTCTATCCGGGAATTTTCAGAGTTTTAGCATTGATTCGGCTGTTTATTATGCAAGTTATCTTGTTAGTTTTCAGCATGTTGTGAAGGATATCCCGCAAAGTGCGAAAGGGAATCTTCAATTTTATCTTACATCAGATAGAAATGGAAATTGGGTGATTTATAAATGGATTGATATAAAACTCCAAAACGAGTTTAGTTGGAGCGAATTAAAAGCAAAATTTATCTATTAAATGAGGTTTCTTTATCTTACAGTTTCAATTTTGATTCTTTCATGTGTCAATCCATTTGCACCAGGACTTGATAAAGGTAGCGGAGAGTCGGAACTGCTTGGTGACCAAAGGACAATTGAAGGCGTTTTTCAAAATTTTAGGTATGCTTATATTTTTAAAGATACCTCTGTTTACAATAGATTGCTTGATGAAAATTTTGTCTTTGTGTATCGCGACTATGACAAAGGGCAAGATGTTTCATGGGGGAAGGTTGATGAAATGAGGGCAACTTATGGGCTTTTCAGAAATACTCAAAATCTTGATCTCATCTGGAACAATATAATTATTGATTCTGGCGATTCAGTTTATAGAAATGTTGTGAGAGGCTTTAATTTAACTATTACTTTTAATCCTGCTGATATTGTGAAAATAGATGGCAAAGCAAATTTCATTCTGCGCAGGAATAGTCTTTCTGACCCGTGGTTAATTGTTTTTTGGCGTGATGAGTCAAATTATTGATTTTTCCCTCTTCGCATCGTGGAGGAGTGAGGATTAAAAAACTTTTTAACAAAGCCTGATATAAACTAAATGGATTTGAAGTTGAAGGTAAAAGTTGGATTTCAAGGAGAGAGAGGGGCATTTAGCGAACAAGCTGGATATGCTTTTTTTGGAAGCAAAATGATACCAGTTGCCTTGCATTCTTTTGAAGATGTTTTTAAAAGTGTGAAGAAAGGTGAGGTGGACTACGGAGTTATACCAATAGAAAATTCACTTTATGGCAGCATTCATCAAAATTACGATTTGCTTCAAAAATACAATGTTTACATAGTTGGTGAGGTTAAGTTGAGAATAAAGCATTATTTGCTTGCAAATTATGGTGTGAAGTTAAGCGATGTCAAAAAAATTTATTCACATCCTCAAGCGATTTCCCAATGTGAAGGTTTTTTGAAGAAATTGCGGGATGTTGAGATAATCCCAACTTATGATACTGCTGGCTCGGCAAAGATGATAAAGGAAAATAAGATACTTGATGGTGCAGCTATAGCTGGAAAGCAAGCCGGGATATACTATGGTTTAAAAATTTTGAAATCTGGTATAGAAAATCACAGAAAAAACTTTACACGATTTTTGGTTTTATCAAAGGAGAAAATCATTGCACGAAGAAATCCGAAGACATCTATTATCTTTACAACGAAAAATATCCCCGGGGCACTTTTCTCGGCTCTTAGTGTATTCGCCTATAGATATATAAATCTTTTGAAAATTGAATCAAGACCAATAATTGGTCAACCGTGGAGATATATGTTTTACCTTGATTTTGAGGGAAGTATTGAAGATAAACTTTGTGCAGACGCAATAAAAGAGTTAAAAAAGATGACACAGTATTACAAGTTTCTCGGAACTTATGAAAAGGGGAGGGAGATAGAATGAGATTTCGCTATGCCCTTAAAGAAGCAATGTCCGGGTTTAGGAAGTCAAAGTTATCGTCTTTTGCTTCTATTTTCGTTCTTTTCATTTCACTTCTTGCGATAGGTATGTTTGCAGTAGCGGGATATAATCTCAATCGTTTAATCAAAACGATAAAGGGTAAAATTGAAGTTGAAGTCTTCATAAAAGACGGTCGCACATCTGAACAGATTGATTCACTGAAAAAGATTGTTATGTCATTTAATGAGGTTGAGGATGTGTTTTATATTTCAAAAGAAGAAGCGGCAAAGATATTTGAAAAGGAGTTTGGAGAAAACATTTTCAATGTTCTTGATTTTAATCCGCTCCCCGCATCTTTCAAAATAAAATTGAAAGAAGAATTCAGAACCTTGCATGGAGTTGAGAGTTTGGTTAGAAAGCTTAAAAAAATTCCCGATTTTGAAGATGTTAAATATAGAAGGGCATTGCTTGGAATAATTGAAAGAAGATTTAGGATTCTTTCCCAGGTGTTTTTTGCTGCTGGAATTTTGTTGAGCGTTGTGTCAATTCTTTTGATAGTTAATACAATAAGGTTGACAATTTACGCAAAGAGGAAATTAATAAAGATAATGCAACTTGTCGGGGCAACTCGTGGATTTATAGTTCTACCTTTTTTAATCCAAGGTTTTTTACAAGGGTTAATCGGTGGATTTTTTTCAGCGCTAACGATTTATGTGGTGGTTAAAATCATCATTCCACAACTTCCTGATGATGTTATAAGCAGTATAAATGTTTCTGACTTGTTTTTCCCCTTTTTAATTTTTCTTGGGTGTTTTCTTGGCTTCGCTGGAAGTTGGATATCAGCACGTAAGTATATAACATATAAATTGCTTCCATAAAATAAAGAGGTTAATAAGTGAGAATGGTTGAATGTATATTTTGCGAAATTATCGCAAGAAGAATGCCTGCTGACTTTGTTTATGAAGATGACGAAGTTGTTGCTTTCAAGGATATTAATCCGCAGGCTCCGGTTCACATTCTCGTTTTACCGAGAAAGCATTTCTCAACCCTTCTTGACCTTAAGCCTGAAGATGCTTCGCTTGTCGGGAAGTTAATTCTTGTAGCTAATGAGGTAGCGAGGAAATTTAACATTCACAATCGTGGCTTCAGGCTTGTCTTTAACTGCAATCGTGAAGCTGGACAAAGCATCTATCATGTTCATCTACATCTTCTGGGCGGACGGATTATGATGTGGCCACCTGGATGAGTAACAAAAGCGACAAGTTTATGCCTTTACATCCGGTTTTTGTCCATTTTCCAGCTGGGCTTTTTATAATTGCGTTTGTTTTTGAGATAGTTAACTTTTTTTCAAAAGGTAAATTTAGAAATTTATCCTTTGCGCTTCTGTCCATTTCTCTGCTGTTTTCTATCATCTCGGTTCAAACGGGAAACACTGAAGCGAGTAATTTGAATTTAACTCAAGAATATGCCAGAGTGCTTTCTCTTCACCAAGAAAGCGCAACTTTGTTTTTATTCATATCCGTTGCGATTTTTATGTTGAAGCTTTACATTTTTTTTAAATTTAAAAATTCATCATTTCCCATTTTTTTGATCTTGCTTTTATTGTATCTTTTCGGATCAGCGCTTATTTATAGAACTGTTTATTTTGGAATGAAACTTGTTTTTGAATATGGCGTTGGATTAAAGTAAATCCAAATTTATAGAGGCGATGAATACATTTATCATCAATTGGAGAGGATTAAGTTACCCCATTGATTTAGCACAACTATTTGGAAAAGACTCAGAAGTTGAACTTGAAGTTGGATTTGGGAATGGAATTTTTCTTCTTCAGATAGCCAAGGATAACCCGGATAAAAATTTTATTGGGATTGAATTAGTTAATTTTTTCGCAAGGAAAGCAGATAAAAAATTGAAAAACGCAGGGATACAGAATGTCCGATTATTCGTCGGCGATGCAAAGCTGTTGCTTTTGATTTTGTTTAAAGATAAAGTTTTTAGTCATATTTACTTTAACTTTCCAGACCCGTGGTTTAAGAAAAGACATAAAAAAAGAAGATTGCTCAAACTAAATTTCAATCGTTTGCTTGCAAAGCGACTTAAAGATAATGGCTTTGTTTCAATTGTAACAGATCATCCTGAATTTAGGGATTTTGTTATTGAATCAATGATTGATTCGGGGATTTTCATGAGCGAATATCCAAGTGGTTTCACAACGGAAAACCCTGGACATTATCCAACGAAATATGAGCAAAAATGGAGAAGCCAGGGAAAGGAAATCTACTATATGAAATTTAGAAAGATTCATCATCCCCTCGTTTTTGATGTCAATGGGTATCTCACAGAGGAAAATTTATGGTATGTGCTTTATTCAAAAGGTTTGACTGATATTGTTAAAAATCTATTTGTTGAATGAGAGAACGCTAAATTATATTTGCTGATATAAACTGGGGGGAAGATGGATTTAAATGACCTGCTTAAATTCTTTAAATTTCCTTGACTTAATCACCAAAAATTTGATAAATTAAACAATTGAATAGCAAAGATATTCTACTTGAAATTATGCACCGTTTGATGCTTATTTTAGTTTTCTCAATAACCCTTATCACATTCGCCAGTTCCCAAATCCCCCCAGATACTATTGTTATTTCAAAGTTTTCCAGCTTTATTGATAGCACATTAAGTCAAGGAGTTGATGTTACTAACTCTTCTGATTATTTAATTCTAAAGACAAGTGAGCAGGAAAATCTTGCTAAAAAGAGAAGGGCAACTATAACTTACTATGGAACTGGTGAGCCGAAAACCTCTACAGGGGACAGAGATACTGTAACTGGAAACCCGATGAAAGTAATTGATGGTGATAGTAGAACATTTTGTCAGATAAGACCTGGTGGAGATGGTAGCTACATTTTGATTGATTTGCTTGCTTTAAGAAGAATTAATAAGGTTGTGATTATAACTTTTGGTCTGAACCAATCCCTTAGACCAAGGGCTTATACAATTTACGCTGGCATTGATTCACTTCAACTTACCAGAATCGTTCAAAAGACGGATAATCAAGATGTTAAAACACTTGATATTTTTGACCCAATAATTGCAAGATTTGTTAAAATTAGTTTTGATGTTGTTGATAGATTTAGTTCAACTGTTATAGCTGAGATAGAAGTATACGGTGTTGGGTATTTATCATCGGGGGAGTATTATTCAAAGGTCATTGATGTTGGACAGCCTGTTAATTGGGGTTGGGCTGAGTGGGAAGCTGAACTACCTGAGGGCACGGGAATAACTTTCCAATTTAGAACAGGTTCAAGCCCAAGCGTTAATGATACCTGGAGTCAATGGTCCCCTGAAATTTCAAGTTTTGAGGTTTTGAAGGTAACCGAGCCAAGGCGTTACATCCAATTCAAAGTAAATTTATCCACTTCAAGCACTGAAACACCCATCTTAAAAAGGCTTTCAATTTTTTACCATAAAAAGCTCGTTGCTAAAAGTATTACCCTTGAGGTTGAACCCTCAGTTGTCCCAATTTTAAAAAGGACTGAAATAACTTGCAATTTTGATGTTGAAGTTGATGATAATTCTCTTGGAATTGATACACTAATTATATTTACCCCATCACCTGCAAATGTTGAATCAGTCACTTTAAATGGGAATCCCGTTGCTTATTCAGTTATATCGTCTCCAGAATATGTAAAAATAGCATTTCAACAATCAATTAATTCAAGCTCCAGAATAAGTGTTAAGTTAAGTTTAACGCTTTACCTTGATATAAATGAATTCCCATCGGTTGTGATAAGCAAAATGACGGCGTCAAATCCACAATTTGTTGATACGAGAAAAAGAGGCAATCTAAATAGTTGGACTGTTTTAACAACAGATGTTCCAGAAAGATTGATAGTTGACCTCCAGATCAATCCCAATCCATTTTCTCCAAATGGTGATGGTTTAAATGATAAAACTCAGATAAGTTTCTTCCTGGCGAATCTTTTAGTTGAGAGAAATTTAAAGATCCAGATTTTTGATCTTACGGGTAGGCTTATCAAAACAATTTTTGATGGGCAAAGCAAAGCATTTGCCTATATTTCTTCAAATTCTTTCACATGGGATGGAAGGGATGAAAATGGGAGGCTTGTGAGACCTGGTGTTTATCTTTTGAGAGTTGCGATAAATGCAGATACTGGTGTTGAGTCAGTCTTTAAAACTATAACAGTCGTTTATTGAAAAATAATTTTCGCTTCCATAATGAGAAAATTTATCCTGTCAATAGTGTTAATATCATTGCATTTTGATTTTGCGATTTCTGGAGCCTTCAAGGACCTTGGCAACGGGGCTCGGGCTGTTTCTTTTGGTTTGGCTTATGTTGCAGTTGCCGATAATCCATACGGTATGTTTTATAATCCCGCTGGAATTGGACAGATAAGAAAATTTAGTTTTGCTTCAACTTACTCACGGCTTTATCCATTTGTGCAGGATGAAAACCTTTACTACGTAACCTTGGCTGGGGTATTGCCTATCTTTTCAATTTTTGACTTCGGGGTTGGAGTTTCATATTTTAAAACAGGGATGTGGAGTGAAAATCAACTTATTTTCTCGGTTGCAAGAGAGTTTAAATACATCAAAGGTTTATCAATAGGTGGGAATTTTAAACTTTTAAGATGGTCTGCTGTTGCACCTGTTGGTGAATCTGCTTATTCGTATTTTGGTTTTACATTTGATGCTGGGGCAATTTTTGTATGGAATGATTTTGTAAATGGTTCTGATTTGCGCTTTGGGCTAACCGCAAGAAATATAACTCAACCGAGCATCGCACTGAATAAATCAAGTGATGCGAAATTACCTCTGGAGATTGCTGGCGGGATCGTATATGAATCAAGAACTTACAATTATCAAATAGGTTTAGGGGTTTTAAAATCTGATTATGATCTAAAAATTGATGCTGGATTTGAAATTAAGGCTTTTTCATCTGAATTTTTGAAAAGTGATTTTGAGTTTGTTATCAGAGCCTCGGGTGGAGCGATAGTAGATGGCGGGAAACAGGCAAGTTTAAATCCAGGATTCGGGATAAAATACTGGAAATTTAGGATTGACTATGTATATGTTCATCAATTTGAGATACCCGACGCAGGCGGTAGTCATAAATTTAGTTTTGAATTTAATTTATAAAAAATTTTGATTTGCAACGCCATGAAAAAATTTGTTTTATTCACGCTTTTAATCATTGGTTTTGAAATTTCATTTGCGCAATTCATCTCAAGAGACAAGGAAAGTTATCTTAATTATTCGGGAAGAAACTATGAAAATTACAGCATTTCCTTCCTAAGGAAAAGGTTTTATGATAACTTTGGGAATTTTCTCATAGACGGGAGTTTAATTTTTGAGTTGATTGAAAACCAAAGACAGTTTATAGGACAAGAGCT
Source organism: Candidatus Kryptobacter tengchongensis (assembly GCA_001485605.1). Classification (GTDB taxonomy): domain Bacteria; phylum Bacteroidota; class Ignavibacteria; order Kryptoniales; family Kryptoniaceae; genus Kryptonium; species Kryptonium tengchongense. Next base: position 19,806 of record FAON01000005.1, on the reverse strand, counting down.
CGGAGGATTTAGTAGCTTGACGAAATCAAGGTTTTACTACCAGTATTTTCAAAATCTTGTGATAGCAAGTGATAATTATGCAGATTTTCAAACGAGGTTGATGATAGGTGATGCGATAAGGACGAAGTTTACATCGCTTACATTTGATAAGGCAAGGTTTAACGGTGTGAGATGGGACGGGGCTACAACAAAACATAGAGGAACATTTATAGTTTCAAGGGTTAGTGATCCTGTTAGATTTAGATTTGATACACCTCTTTTGATAGATGGGGTGCAAAGGGTGCGAAATTGGGCTCAATATCTTTTCGGTGGTCATTTTGAAACAGATATCGGGGATGTATTAACAATTGGTGCTACTTATGTAAATCAACATACGAGACGAATGGATGTCAACGCCCGAGATGTGCCTTTTAAGGGTGTTCCCCCAAATGGTGTTCCGAGGATAATCTTTGTCAGAATAAGTGATGATTCTCCAAAAGATGGTTCGGGTCCAATAATTTATTCTGACCCGGTTGTTAAAATTAACGGTAGGACAGTTCCAACTAAAAATATAAATGGTAAAGTTCCAAACCCACAAGAAACGGTTCTTGGTGCCCCGCTTCAGTATTATGTTTTTAGAAATTTTAGTATTGATAGAACCCTTTGGGTTGCTGGAGCTGATACATTAAGTTATACTGCTTACACCCCAATTCAAGGAGGACCCGGTTATAAATTTAGGTCAATGTTGTCTGCATTGCCTGTTTATCCAGAGCAAATACCAAGCGATGGGAATATAACTTTTGCTTATATAATCCCACCTGGTGTTGAATCAGTTGAGTTTGAAATTTTGGTTGCAAATGATTTCAAAATTGAAGCAGCTCATGACTTTGTCAATCGTCTTGATGATTGGGGGCAAACGACAGGAGCACGGTTTATCCCACACTATGATTCAATTGCGGTTGGGACCCCGACATTTTTCCGCCTAATAAAAAGAGCTGAGGGAAATGTCAAAGACGCATCAAACCGTCAAATTGTCAGGTTTAATTATGCTCTCACAACGGGAATGAGCGTGTATAGTTTAAATTTCAAATTTAACTGGAAAGGATTTAACATAGAAGGTGAATTTGCTCAAAGTTTAGAATGGTCAAAATATCCGGTTGGTCGTGGTCCCTGGTTCACGCAAAAAGGAAACGCATTTTATATCAAAGCTTCTAAAAAAGTTGGGCGTTTAACCTTTGGATTTGAACGGTATAAAATTGAACCACTTTATACAACCGCTCTTAATGTTTATTCGCTTGAGAATAGTTACTATATGATGTGGACTGGTTCTGGGTATTCCTATCTTGCTCCTGATGTTTATGGTGTGACTGCTTATGATGTTTCAAGTGGTATATCATTTATTCCGGGTGGCGCTTATTTCTCTCTTGTTGATGATAATGATGATAGAGATAGATGGGAAGATGGATTTTATTTTTACAATGCGACTCCAAATCCAACTTTTGAAAACGGCGATGTTTTGAATCCAACGCCTGATCCATTTTTACTTGGATATAGGCAGAACGCAAACGAATTAATTGGCTTAACCAGCATTATAAGAAGACCCGACGCTGGTATATTCCCAGGAAAGGATAGAAATAACGACGGGATCCCAGATGATGATCAAAATGCAAATGGAATACCTGATTATCAGGAAGATTTCCTTACATATTACAGTGATCCCCCACTCTTTGATTATGGTGATGATTGGAACAATAATGGTGTAATTGATGAACAAGAAAATGACATTTATCCCGATTATCCTTATGAGCCGGATATAAATGGTTATCATACTTTTATGAAGGTAAATTTAGCGAGGAATTGGTCAGCTCAAATTGGTTTCATAAATGAAAAAGCAATTGCAAGGGGTGGAATTAATCAGGTCTCATATATTAAAACACTTTACACAACATCAAACCCACGGCTTGGCTCTCTTCTTCTGTATTATGTTATGAAAAGAGTTAGGGATGAAATTCCAAATCCAGTTTATCAATATAAAGGCGTCATAACTATAACAAGTCCTTTTCCTGTTTTTACAGAAGATCAACTCAGGTATAGAAATAGCTTTGTTCATAACCTTTATCTTGAAGCAAGATACACGCAAATTCCAAATCTTAACATTGAGAACAGAATTCGTTTTGAAATTAATTTCCAGCGACAGCTTGGGGATCCATCAAAAGCTTTGCTTCCGGAGGCAAAATACACAGGAGATCAACTTGATGGAAGAATTACGCTTTGGGGACTTGTTCATAAAATTGATTATACACTTAAATTTTTAAATGGTCGGCTTGAAATAAAACCTCAATTTAAGGTCAGAACAGTCAAGGAAACGAAACTTGGTTATGTTGATGTTGCTGGAAGTTTGAGAAGGATAACAAATATAATTCAACATACGCAGGAAACAATACCAATTTTTAGAGTTGGATATAAGTTGACAGATAGATCAGTGTTTAATTTCGGGATTCAGGGGCTTAGCATTGTTGGTTTTCCCGAATTGTTTTCCTATAGAATAAGGAATTTGAAAGATGGAACTGGAAGCGAAAACAGAGGAGTGATAGCTTTTTCGTTGACGAACCAGAGCTCTTATAAAGGTTATTCAATTGTAGTTGATTTCGGTTATAAATTCACAAAGCGAAAATTTATAAAACCCGGTGAGGAAAAATACAGCAGAGATGAATCAGCGATATTTTTCACAGTTATCGCAGGTTTCTAATTATGAGGGTGAAACAATATGTGGAAGATAATCATCATAGTTACATTAACCGCTTCAATAGTTGCTAACTTCGTTCCGACACCGCTTGAGTTACAAAAGGCTTTCACTTCAGGGCAAAACTTTTATGCGAGCGGTGATTTTAAAAAAGCGATAAAACAATATGACTTCATCATAAATACTAAAAGCAAACTTTTAAATGACGATAGTGTAAAGGTTGCCCTTTTCAACGGGGATTTAATAGTAAGCGTGAAAACCGCAGCTTATTATCAAAAAGGCAATGCTTTGAGAAAGTTAAAGAATAACGCCGAAGCGATTGAAAACTTTAAAATTGTAGCCGAACAGAGAAATGATTCACCTTGGCTTTCGGCTTTAGCACAGTATCAAATTGCTGATATTTATTACGAGGAGGGCAAATTTGAGGAAGCAATAGCTGAGTCAAAAAAACTGATAAATAAATTCCCAAACGATGAACGTGTTCCAAAGGCGTATTATACTATAGGTTGGGCATTCAAAGAATTGAAAATGCTTGATAGTTCAATTTTCTACTTTAAATCACTTGTGGAAAAGTTTCCTCGTTCTGAGCTTGCCCCTCACTCAATGTATCAAATTGGGCAAAATTATTATGATAAAGAAGATTACGATACTGCATTGATTTGGTTCAAAAGTGTTGTTGAAAAATTTAGACCTGAAAAATTTAAAAAAGAGGAATTTGAAAAAATTGAGTTGAAAGCTATAAGAGAAAGAAAAGCTTTTGAAGCTGCGACAGGACGAGAAGGCGAGGAAACACCACTTGAAATAGTTGCAAAATCAAGCTTGAGAATCGCTGATTGCTATAAAATGATGAATGAGTTTGACGAAGCTGTAAAATCATACAGAAATGTCATATCAACCTATACGCTTCTTCCAAGTTTAATTGAAACAGCTTATATAAAAATGGCTGAGTATGTCCTTCAAAAAAGGGGGCTTGATGCTGGAATTGCTATCTATAAGGAGGCAATTGATAGAAGTTTTGAGAACAAGCAATTGCAAGCCAAGATGCAGTATTTAATAGCCAAAACATTTCAAGATTCCCTTGTTTACGATAAAGCAGCAAATGAATATGATTTTTACATAAAAGCATACGGTGAGGTCGCTTTTTTAATTGATTTCCCAGTTGAAGATGCAACATATTCAAAAATTATATGTCTTTACAATGCAAAAAAGTATAAGGAAACAATAGCGGAATGTGATTCATTTCTGATTAAATTCCCGGGCTCAGATTATATCCCTGACATGCTCTTCTTCAAGGGGATTTCACACCTTGCTATGGGCGAATATGCTTTTGCTGAAAGTTCATTTGTTAAGATAAAAACGCTCTACAAAAATTCACCGCAATATACTCATGCTTGTGTTCAACTTGGGAGAACATATTATGAATGGAAACGATATGATGAGGCTTTGGTTGAACTCAACAGAACGCTTTCTGAGAATCCACCAAATCTAAATAAAGACGAGGTTTATTATTATATCCTTTTGACTTATTTTGATACCCAGAAATACGATAGTTTATTAAATGTTTTCAGTCGGATCACTCCTGGATCAAACTTTTACTTGCCTGCTTTTATTAAAGTGTCCAAATCGTTTAGCTTACAGAACAAATTTGCCGAGGGGGAAAGATTTATCAAGGATATTTTAAAAACAGCTGAAGCTTTAAAAGATAGCATCTATTTCATTCCAGAAGTTCGTTTTTCACTTGCGGATATTTACATTGGTCAGGAAAAATATAAAGAAGCGATCGGTGAATTAACAGCTGTTATAAATGACCAGAAGGCGAATGATATATTGAAACTTCAATCAATTTATGCTCGTGGTTCGCTTTATTATCAGCTTGGGCAATATAAGGAAGCAATCTCTGATTTTCAAAGTTGTATCTTGGATAAAAAATTTAGAGAAAATTTACCTCAGCTTGTTACGCAGGTTAATGAAAAATTGGCGATTTCTTATGTAAAGATCGGGCAAATTGAAAAGGGTATAAATCTTGTTTCAAAATTGATAAATGAAACTTCAGAACCCGTGGAGAAAATTAGGTATACTGCTGTGCTTGCTGAGGCGTATTTTGAGGCGAAAGATTATAAGAATGCGGTCAGATTTGCAAATGATGTTTTTCAAAGTGATGTTTCTGATGAGGTTATATTTTCAAAAGCGACATATGTGCTCGCAAACTCACATAGAGAACTTGGCGAATTTAATAAAGCATTTAACATTCTTTCAAAAGCGGGTGAGAAATTCCCAGATTCAAAATTTATCCAAGAAATTTTCTTTTCAACTGGTGCAGTTTATTATGATAGAGGTGAATATGAAAATGCAATTGAAATTTTTGACAGATACCTGAAACTTTTCCAAAATTCTGAAAACTATAAAAACGCTCTTTTCTTCCTTTCGTATTCTTATTTCAGACTTGGGTATTGGGATAAATCTGTGACTTATTTTAGGAGGTTTGCAAAGGAATTCCCCAAAGATGAGCTAACACCAGAGGCTTATTTTAACATTGGCGAGTCTTATTACAACATGGGTAAATATGAGGAAGCAATTCGTGAATATAAAAATGTTTACAGAATTTATCCAAATGATGAGCTTGCACCAGTTGCACTTTATAGTGAGGGATGGTGTTATTATGAACTTCAAAAACCTGAGCAGATGATAGAGAGTTTCAAGCTTCTTGTAAAGCGTTATCCTCAAAGTGAATACGCCCCAATCGCACTTTTTACAATTGGAGATTATTATTATAATTCAAAAGATTACGCTAAAGCTCAAAAGGCGTATGAAGAATTTATAGCAATGTATCCTAACCATGAAAAATCTGAAGAAGCGAAGCAGTTAATAAAAGATTTAAAACTTATAAATGTTTATGCTGAATATCAAGAAGCGATGAGGTATTTTGATAATAAAGATTATCGGCGTGCTATTGAGGAGTTAACAAAGATATGGGAGAAGTATCCTGATTCAGATATAGTTGTCGGGTGTCGTGTAAATATAGCAGCTGCTTATGAACAGCTTGGTGACTGGAGAAGGGCAGCAAAGATGTATGAGGAAATAATTCGCGATTATGAAAATTCAAGAGATGACAATGCGCGCGCCGCTGTTCTGTTTGCGAGGGAACATCTTGAATGGTTAAGAAGTAACTTTAATTTTTGAAAAATAAAATTTTGGTGGCGCTTTATGATGCTTCTAATTCAGCAAAAATCTTGGTGGTCTTGGCTCTGGGATAACTGGCTTGTTGATATCATCATCAAGGGTGGACCTTATATCATGGTTCCTCTTTTTATTTTCTCGGTAATTTCAATGGGTATAATTATAGAAAGGATTTACAGATATTTGCGAATTCCCAAGGATAAAAAAATAGCTCAAATACTTGAAGAGGTGGAGGGAATCTTGAGGGAAAACAAAAAGATTGAACCAATTGTTAGATATTTTGAGGAGAAAAAGGATGCGCTTTCTTTTGTATTTCTTTCAGTTTTGAAAAGGTATGAGTTTTTACTTCAAGAAAATCGTTCAATAAATGATATGCGTCAGGAGTTGATGGAAACGGCAGTTGATTCAACATCGGATTATCTTGAGGAATTTTTGCCAATAGTTGCTACGATTGCAAATGTTGCAACATTGCTTGGGCTTTTTGGAACTATAGTTGGTATGATAATGTCTTTTGACGAACTTGCAAAAGGTGGACGCGGAGATCCAGCGGTCGTAGCGCATGGAATTTCAGTTGCCCTTTTAACTACTGCTGCAGGATTAACAGTTGCAATTCCATCTGTTCTTGGGTATAGTTTTTTAAGAAGACGGGCAGAAAAGATAACAAAACATCTTGAACCGTTTGAAAACCACTTCGTTAATACACTTCTTCGTGAACATGGAAGGATTGAATCTTATAGGACAATTGTTGCCAGCATTTATAGAAATGGGGATCTGACCGAGGATGAAAAGGAATATTTGAGACGCAAAAGAATTGAGCTTGATATTTCAGATGAAGAAGCAAAACTTATAGAGGATGAAGTTATCAGGAATTTGAAAGAGAAAAAATAACTCGCATTAAAAATGAAGAAAAAGGGTAAAAACAACGAATATTCGGTTGATATTAACTTGACACCAATGATTGACTGCGTTTTCCAACTTTTGATATTTTTCATGGTCACAACTGTCTTTGCGGTTCAAAGTGGTTTAAAGGTTGATCTTCCAACTGCAGCTTCATCTGATGCTCCACCAGAGAAAGATTTAACAATCGTTATTTCATCAAATGGTGAGATGGATTTAAATGGGAGACGGGTTACATTTGACAACTTGCAGGAGGAGATGCTTAAAGATAAGGAGATATTCGGAAGCAAGGTTTTGATAATCAAGGCAGACAAGAAAACATTGCATGGAATAGTTGTAAAAGTTATGGACATCGCAAAGCTATGTGGCATTGATCAGCTTGCCATAGCTACTGAAAAGGAAGAGGAAGAAATTCAGATTAAATGATTCAAGATGGAAAGAGGAAATTATAAAATACCAGGGATTGAATTAAGCGATAGGATAGCTCAGTTCATTTATGAGAACAGGAGAGCGTTGTTAAAGTTTCTTTTGATCGCGTTTCTGATTCACAGTATCCCTGTAATTTTGAATATAAAATTACCAGAGAAGAAGGAAATCAAACGTCCGCCGACAACTGTTAAATTCATCCAGAGACCTCCGCGGTTGACAAAAAGCATTGAATTTAGGAAAATGCCGACGATAGTGGAACGGGTTCTTCAAAAGTTTGTAGCACCTCAAAAACCGCGGATGTCCGCAAGGTCAATGACAACCGCCGCTGTTCACGGCGGGACAGCTCTCGCCTCGCTTGCAAGACCGGGCGAATATGTTGAGAGAACTTACTCGCCACCAGCGATGTTGATCGGACCAAGTTTAAATTATGATATAACTGATACACGCCATGCAGGAAGAACCATAAAAAGTTTACAGGAGGAATTGATAAGTTACACAAACTTTATGGACAGATTTGAAGGATGGCTTGAACGAGGGAGAAGCAAAGAAGATTGGAGGGGATTTTTGAATGTTTATCAAGTTGAGTATAGAAGTAGTAAATCAGCCCCAAATGGTGAACCGATGTGGAATTATAGACCCGCTGCTTTACAGAATCTTCAAAGATATGCTATGGAGGTCTTGCCAAATCTTCAACTTAATCTTGTGGGTTCAATTCGCCTTGATTCAAAAAATATCATGGATGTGCCAATCCTCATAATGATGGGATATGATGGCGAGGTAATCTACACGAAAAATGAAGTGGAAAATCTCGCTAAATACCTTCGGTCGGGCGGATTTTTATTTATTGATGATGGTCTTGCATCTGCTTATGGTCCATTTACAAGGTCTGTGAAACAGCTAATTCACGATGCCCTTGGTTATGATGCCGTCTGGGAAAGAATCCCCAACAATCACCCAATCTATCATATCTGGAAGGATTTTGATGGTCCACCAGCTGGAGATGATCTTGCAAGGGTTGATTCAAGAAGACCGGCACGCGAGATTTACAACTATCTTGAGGGAATTTGGCTTGGCGGACGACTTGCGGTTGTATTGTCAAATCGTGGATATACTCAAGCATGGGGCGACTGGCCATATACAACACCGCCACTTGATAATTCAAGGCAACTACAGATGGGCTTGAATATACTTATCTTTGCAATGAATCAACCAGGCGGGATCGTTGCAAAAAATAAAGAAAAAGTTGTAATGCAACAGTAAATTATCAAACTTATTTTAAATGGAGGCGATTTAAAAATGAAGTTTAAATTTTTATTCCTCGCTATTATACTCTGGGGATGTGCTTATTTCCTAAGTGAGAATCATTACGAAGAACAAAGTAAACCTGCAACAGCGACTTTGGTTGCACCTGAAACCCTTGCAACTGTTATAAAAGATAGTGTTAGAATAAGCGTCAGACTTCTAACTCCAGCGGAAATAAGAAAAATAAGTTCGGGCAAAAGATATGAGAAAAAAGATTTTGAAAAAATTTTAAAAGATGAATACATAAATTATGCTCAGGATGACAACGCAGAAATTTTATCAGCTTACAATGAATATATCCACATTCAAGAATATGGGAATTACTATGATGTTTTTGGAAACCCGATATCACCTCAAAATCTCCCAAGCCCCTTTGAAGATGATTTTGGCAAAATCCCTTACCTTATTTTTGATGTCACCGTTGAAAATTTGCGAAAGGATAAAATAGAAATAAAGCCGTCAGCAAGTGTTTTACTTGATGATAAAAGAAACCAGTTTAGAGCTCTTGAGGTTGAGGACATAATTCAAACTGAATCGTTACCATATCCAATGAGATATGTAAATCCATATACAATCTATGATCCATTTCTTGCTGGATATCTTTTAAGCACGCAGAGGAGAGCGGAACTTAACAAAAAATTTTTGAGAGATATCTTACTTCGTGACGAGAAAATTTATCCAGGCGTTGTTAGAAAAGGTCTTATTGTCTTCAAAAAACCTGTTGAAAAGGTTAAATGGCTTTTGCTTATTATCCCTGAGATCGGAATTTATGAAAATAACGAAAAAATAAAATCTGTTGACTTTAGATTTGAATTTTCCAGCGAAAAATAAATTTGCCAAAGAAATGAAAAAAAGCCTGTTTCTATTTATCGTGATTCTTCTCTTAAGCGGTTGTGACAGTGTTTATCGTTTCCTTTTCTTCCCACCGCAAAAAGTTGAATATGAAATTGTTCCAGATATTGAGATGATGAAAATGAGCGGGGATACAAGCTATTATATCGGGAAAGATTCAATGACGATCGTCTTTGATAAGGGAACTTTTAAAGTTGAAATTAAATATATGAGCGATTATCAACTTAACAATTTTGAGTTTCCAGAGGAATCAAAAGGTGGAATTTATTCAACGAATCCCTACACCTATGGTGATTGGGTTGATCCTGAACTTGGTTATACACCGAATCGTTTTACAGTTTTTAAAGTTTCAATTTATAACTACACAGCACCGAAAATAAACTTTGATCCTGAAAATGCAATTTTGTTAAGTGATCGTGGAGATAGATTTATCGCATACGGGCTTGATGCTAAGACGAGTAAATTTCATAGTTTGGAGGAGTATTATCGTGCAAGGAAAGGTTCTTCTGGGATTGATGAAGATGTCTTTGAGGCAAGAATGGGAATAGCAAGAAGGACAATGCTAACTTATGGACGCCCGCTTTATAAAGGTGATAGCAGAGAAGGGCTGATAGTTTTTGATCCGCTGTCTGAAGGAGTTGAACGGGTAAAGGTTGTTTTGAAAAATTTTATAATTGGCTATGATGAGAACAATGTTCCAAGCAATTTTATTGACATCAACTTCTATTTCAAACGAATCCCGGTGATCCGAAAGGTTGAGGAGACAACAAAGCTTATCGCTGCTAGTGGTGAAAACATTGATTTGAAAACGCTGAAAAATAAAGAAATAAAAATTTTTCAAGTTAAATATGGAGGCGATGGCGAAGAGATCGTTGAACTTGGATTAAAAAATCTTGCTGAATTTCTAAATAAAAAAGAAGGTTTAAATATCTCTCTTGAAAGCGGAAGAGCTGAGTCACCAGCTGTTGCTAAGTCCGAACTTGTTGTAATAAGTGGCGGAGTAGTTAAACCACAATTTTCGCCAGTTGCAATTGATAATTTCGTATCATGTATAAAAAATGGAGGTGTGATTTTAATTGATGACCTTAGCCATTCAAGATCAAGCCAGTTCAATCTCGGCGCAAGAGATTTGCTTGATAAAATAAAAACAAGATTTGACGGAAGCTATATTGAAAAAATTTTCCTTTCCCATCCTATTTATTCCATCTGGGCAAAGATAAAAGAACTACCTCTCGGAGCTGATGATATCGTTGAAACAAAAGAACTTGAAAGAGAGGAAAAGTATACATATCTTGAAGGTCTCTTTTGGCAAAAAAGATTGGTCATCGTTTTTTCAAACAAAGGTTACATGCGAATGCTTAGCAAATTTGACAATCCATCAATTGATAACACTCCACAATTGCAACTTTTCTCCAACATCCTTTTCTACGCTGTTTCAACAAAGCAAATAGCGATGAAGTCGGAATAAATTACAGATTTTCAAGAATGAAATTCGTTATCAATGTAAATAGATGATATCTTGTATCTCTACCAGCTATGCTGTGATCTTTGTTAGGGTAAAACATTATATTGAATTGTTTGCCTGCCTTTTGAAGTCTATCAACAAGTTGAATCGTATTTTGCCAATGCACATTGTCATCGGTTGTTCCATGAATTACAAGATATTTACCTTTTAAGCCATCAACATATTTTAACACGGAGCTTTGCTCATAACCATCAGGGTTAAGTTCAGGTGTTTGCATGTATCTTTCTGTATAAATTGTGTCATACAATCTCCAGGTTGTCACAGGTGCGACGGCAACAGCCAATTTAAAAACATCTCCAAACTTAAAAAGAGTTAAACTTGACATATAACCCCCATAACTCCATCCCCATATCCCAATCCTTGAACTATCCACAAATTTATATCTCTTGACAAGATAAATTGCTGACTCCGCTTGATCTTTTGATTCGTAATATCCGAGGTTTTTATAAACTACATCTCTAAATGCCTTACCCCTTGCTCCAGTTCCACGACCATCAACGCTGAAAATTATATATCCATTTTGGGCAAGATATTGATACCAGGGGTAATTACCAAGATAGGCGTTTCTAACGGTTTGGCTTCCGGGACCGCCGTAAACATAGAAAAGAACTGGATATTTTTTTGTTGAATCAAAATTTGCTGGTTTTATCATCCATGCGTTAAGTTTTACGCCATCGCTTGTTTCAACAATTTCAAATGTAACCTCACCTTTATCATAGCCAGCAAGAATATCATCGGGATTATCAACAAGCGTTCGGATGAGTTTTCCCGTATTGTCATAGAGTTTCCATTTAGGTGGTTTTGTGATCGTTGAGTGGTTATCAATGTAAAATCTGCCGGAAGGAGAGAAATCAATATTATGCCAACCTGGTTCAGATGTCAGCCTTTTCTTATTTGTGCCCTTAAAATCAATTACATATAAATGTCTTTCCAGTGGCGAGACCTCTGTTGATGTGTAGTAAATTTTTCTGTTTTTCTCGTCAACATAACAAAGTTGATCAATTTCAAACTCTCCTTTTGTGATTTGATTTACAAGCTTACCATCAATTCTGTAAAGGTAGAAGTGAAGCCACCCATCCCTTTCACTCGCCCAAAGGAAATGTCTACCATCTTTGAAAAATGTCAAATAATCATAAACATCAATCCATGTGTTTGACTCCTCAGTTAAAATTAATCTTTGCTCCCCAGTTTTGATGTTATAAAGTATGAGCTCAAGTTTATTCTGTAATCGGTTAAGTTTTTGATAGGATAATATATCGGGGTTCTCCGTCCATTTGATCCTTGGGATGTAAATATCTTCATTCCCGAAATCAATATATTTTACTTCGCCAGTTTGAACATTGACGATCCCAATTTTAACAGTTGAATTTGGATAACCTGCATATGGGTAACGCTGATCAATGACCTTTAAATATGTCGGTTCATAATCAATAAGTTTAAAAACCGGGACATTTGATTGATCAAGTCTCCAGAAGGCAATATATCTTCCATCGGGTGACCATTCATAGCCGTCAATTATGCTGAATTCTTCCTCATAAACCCAATCAAAAATGCCATTTAAAATTACTTCAGAACCATCAAAAGTGAGCTGTTTGAATTTTTCGCTTGAAATCTCGTAGACAAAAATGTTATTGTTTCGCACAAAGCTTATAAATCTGCTATCAGGTGAAAATTTTATTATCGCCTGTGGTTCATCTGTGTTCGTTATTTGTTTTAAAACTTTTGTTGTCAGATCATAGAGATAAAAATTGCCACCAGTTTTCAACCTCCTTGCGGGCAAACTCCCAGTGAAAAGAATGTATCTTTTATCTTGAGATAAGAAATAAGCGCTTACATTTTTTGAGAAACCCTCAATTTGTTTGTCAAGCTCTGCGTAATCCAAAATTTTTTCCTCTTTCCCAGATCTTAAATCATACCTATAAATTGCCATTGACTTTGAAAGGGAGTCGTATTTAAGAGTTGTATAAGCATCTTCAGCAGGAAGCCATTGTTTTGACAAGAAGTTTGTCCTAAACTTTGCTGTTTTAAATATGTCCTCAAGTGTTAATTTCTTCTGTGCAAGCGTTGGAAAGGCAAGGATTAAAATTAAAATAGCAAGGGCTGAAAATTTAATTTTCCTCATGTTCAATTGTAATTTTGTTTTATAAGATCGCATAATAATGTTAACTCAAAAATTTGAAAAGTTCAACTAAAATTGTAGAAATCTTTTTATTCCATTACAGCTGGCTCGTAATCCTCACAATCAAGGCGAAGTTCAACGATGGAAAGCGGTTTGTTAAGAAGATTGCAGTAATGTGGGGCATCTGATTTAGGTGAAACATTCTTTTGAAAGTAAGCGCAGGAAAAACACATCCTTTGAGTTGTAATTATCCCAGCTTCGTAGAGGGATTCAATTAGTTTTAAAATGAATTCAAGTATCGTCTCTTTATCTTTTTGATTGAACTTTTTCAAGTTATTTTTCAAAGCATCAGCCCAGATTGAAAGCTTCCTTGCGAGTTTTTTACCTTTTGGTGTAAGTTGAAGGATGTAATTTCGCCTATCTTCGGGATCTTTGTCTTTTATGATGAGATTTTTCGCTTCAAGTGAGGCAATTGCATCACTTACAGTTGCCTTTGTGAGGCTAAATTCATTTGCGATATCAGTTATGCGAGTTCTTGAAGGGTTGTTGAAAAGAAGAAAAATTAAAAATTGGATTTGAATTGGGCTTAAATTTTCGTTTTTTGCAACATCCCACAGAAGAAACCTGAAAACCCTTGCGATTCTTTCAAGCCCCGCGATAATCTTTGAATCAATGTTTTCACTTTGCTCTACTGGATCAAAAACTGACATAATTTTTAAGATGTTAATTTTTGAAAGGGCAAGGCATGAAGCCCCGCCCTTTTTACACTAATTTACTTTCTATACTGACTAAAAACAAAATCCGCTGATTCTTGCGACGCATGACACGAGAAACAATCTTGTTCGGGATTTTTAACCACTCTTTCTTTTGTGTTCCCTTTGAAAGCTTCAAATCCCCATCCACCTGTATCTTTAAATTTTTTTGAATCTTTATACATCACCCCGACGACTTTCCTTTCACCCTCAACATATGTGTTGTTCTCAAGTTTTGCATCAAGAAGATCAAACACTATAACTGAGCCATCGGGGAATTTACCTGTTCTATAACCACGCATTGCTTTATCATTTGCGTAAATATGATGAATCCCGCCAAACGCTTCATAAAGCGGATGCCCGGGGAGAATTAACATTGACTTCACATGAGCCCAGCCCCTGTATCCCTCTGGATATGGAACGGTTGATTTTGATTGGCTGGGGAGATTAGCAAATAGAAATAAAGCGATTATGGAAACAAGCCCGACGGTTAAAATTACTTTTTTAATCATGACAGCACCTTAATTTTGTTTTTAAAATTAATTAGGATTCCTAACTAATATAATGAATTGAAATTAAAAAGTCAAGCTTTTCATGGTTTGTTTTCGGCATAAGCGTCACGAAGGGTGTATTTATGGAGCTAGGGGTAGTTTAAGTGATGTTAAGAGATAATAATCATGCCAGGAGGACAAAACCAGCGCCAAAGTTTTTTGAAAATCTATCGTTGCTGTTAGTGTAAGAAATCACATAACCTAAATTTTCTCTAAAATTAAACCGAAAAGGTCTTGCGATTCTTTCAAACTATACGATGATTTTGAAGCTTCAAAGATTAAAAAATTAATTTACTTTCTGAAAGTATATCCAATGGAAATTCCCCCTATTAGAACAAGTGCTGACTTTTTATCGGGTCCATAGAAATAAGAACTTAGACCATCTTTGGAGTATGGATCAAAAATCGGCGTAAATGCAAGTCGGAAGAAAAAACCACCGTTTTTAGGTTGATACCTATAGCCAAGGTTTAAAGTTGGAAGAGGAAAAATAAGAACAAAAGTTGCTCCTCCTCCAAATTCTAAATGGTGAGAACTTTCAAAACCCGTTAAATAGTTTATTGTAACTGGAAATATTGGCACTAAAACCCAGATGGCTGGGAACAATCCAAGTCCAACTCTTAAACTTGAATTTGGGCGAAATCTATAATCATGATTTGCTGATAAAAATAAGCCCTGTCCTAAAATTTCAACATAGAGACTTGATTTTGCATATTCTTTTTTATTCACACTTTCCTCTTGAGTATAAACTGATTTTTCTTGAGAATAAACTGACAGATAACTTTCTTCGTTTGTTTTACTTACTTTTTCAATGTCAAACAGTTTTTTAAGGATGGCTTCAATTTTTTCAGAATTTTCAACATTCGCATATTTAGAGATAAATTCGTGCTTTTTATTATTGAACTTGAATTTAAGGTGAACTTCTTTGTCTTTTCTTTTAACCTCAACATCTTCAATTTCCCTGTATTTCCAAATTTGCTTTACCTTGCTTCCCTTAAGTATCATTTTAATAGCGTTAGTAAAATTTTCAACAGTTGGATCTTCTGAGGCTAAGTTGATAACTTTTTCTATCTCCTTATTCGTTCTTTCTTCCGGGGACGGTAAGAGATCGTTAAGAATGGCGTTAAGCATCAATGCTGGTGGTAATATAATTAATTCTTTTTCTGAAGAGATATTACTGATTTCGCTTAATACATTAAAGTGGGACCCACTTGAATAGTTGGGGGTATTTGAAATCTCATCTGTTTCCATGTCTATAATACTGGAATTTGTAAAAAGCAAGATATGTCTTATATATCCCCCGCCGAGGGTTTTCCACCCAAAGTTATATTTCCATGTATCAAGAAGAAATTTGACATTCTCTTTTTGAGCTTCTTGTGGGAGAATTGGCTGGTTAAGAAGAAAAAAGAATAAAAAAATTGCTCCCTGTTTTATTTTAAACCAGCGCATTTTTGACCAGCCTCCTTAATTTTTGGTTTAGTTTTTGAATTATAACTGTGAAGAACTGTTTAAATTCCACACTGGTTCAATTCTCACTCCATTATCTCCTATTATTTTAAGCATCAATCAAATTCGGGCTCTGTCCTCAGGATGACCCTTTCGGAGCAGATTCCTCGGGATCATTTGAGACCCCTCGGAATGACAAATGTAAAATTAAGATCTTCAATAAAGGCTATATATTTAACCGTTTTTAATTATATTATCAACTTTGCCTTTTGCTTCAACAATCTCAATTTCAGCTTTTCCTAAAACCTGTTCGGCATTTGTTCCTACTCTTCCTGTAAAAACTTTTTTAGCTCCTTTCTGAATTACAAACTGAGCTGCCTGAATTCCTGCGTCTCCGCTTGCTTCTTTCCATGAGTTTTCTGTTGCTTCATATTTAAAAAATAAAATAACTGCAACGCCCAAATCTTGGGTCAATATCTGAACTCAAATCCTTACTTACCGATGTAACGCATATCTTCATCTTAATTTTCTTCTCCTTTCAAATTTCTTAGTGTCTATATCCTTCGTGACCGTGGCCTCCATGACTGCAAAGGCTTTCACCACCTTTTAAAGAACCCTTTAAAAATTTCTCAACTGTTTCATCAATACTCCCAGTAACACCAACTATCACTTTTATCCCTGATGCCTGAAGATTCATCGCAGCATTTGGACCCATGCCTCCGGCTATTACACAATCAACATTCTGATTCCTTAAAAACATAGGAACAGCACCTGGCTGATGGGCTTTATGCCCTGGATTTTCAATAAAAGTTTTATTAAGAACTTTACCTTCTTTGTCTATGTCCACAATTGTAAAACCTGGACATCCGCCAAAATGTTGAGCCACATTTCCATCTTCAGTTGCTATTGCTAATCTCATTTTTATACCTCCTATTCACCAAAAATTGTTTGTGGGGCATATTTATGTGTTCCTTCAACGACCTTTATCCTTGCCTTTTCTTTTACTGCTGCAATAATATCATCTTTTTTTGGAGAGAACTTCATCATACATGTGCCAATATGAAGGACATCAATGTTCTCTTTAAGTGTTGCAAGCTGAGTTTTAAAGAGAAGGAGACTGCAAATAGCCCTTGTTTTATTGCCTTCACAACCACCACAATCCATAATACCAAGAATTGAAACATCTTCATTCTTATAACGCTCAAACGCTCCATCTTTACCTAACAGAGCAACAAGACATTTTGAATCTGCAGGACACAAATTTTGTTCTCTAATCATCTTACAGGCTAAAATTGCTATCTTTTTCATTTTCTCTCCTCCATAAGAATAATCGGAGGTAAAGCCTCCGGTTTACTTTGTTTCATTCTTTTCAAGCTCGCTTAGACGTTTCTGAACAGATTCAAGTTCTCTCTTAAGAATTTCTGCTTCCTCCTTGAGTAAATCCACCACCTCTCTGGAAGAAGTTCTTCCGAAAAAAGGCATTCTCCAGAACCACCTAAATCTTCTTCTTAATCCTCCAAAGCGTCCAAAAAATCTTGAACCTCTTCCCCCACCACAATAACCCATTCCTCTGCCTGCCATTGGACCCTAACCAAACTGTCCTGTTCTTTCAAATCCAGGCATTTTATCACCTCCATGATTTTTTAATTTTATGTTAATGAAAATCATTTTCATTTGTCAAAAAATTTTTCAATGTGAAAGACTATTTTAAGAAGGTTATTATTTTGTAGGCTGTTACAATAAGAATTAAAATGGCAAAAATCTGTTTAATCCTTATGCTGGGCACAAATAGACTTGTTGTTCTTGCACCTAAAAAAGAAAAGATTGCGCCAACTAAGACTAAATAAATTGTTAGATTCATATTCCATTGGGCAGTTTTTAAATGCGGTATTAAAGCTGAAAATGAGGGAGGACATACTGCAAAAGCATTTATTCCAGCTGCCTTTTTAGCATCAAAACCTAAAATAATAAGTGTAGGCATGAGTAAAAAGCCTGGACCTACTCCAAGAAAACCCGAAAGAACAGATATGGGAATAGCTAAAATAGCGGCAAGATTGAACTTTTCCTTGGCATCTGAGCCTCTTACTGGTTTGAATAATCTGTAGGCAAGATAAAAAACTGCAATAAAATAAATAAGCCAAATATATTTTTGTTCAACAAATTGAACAATATAAGCTCCAACTGGTGCAGATGCTGTGGTAATCATGGCTAAAGGAATTGCTTTCTTCCAATCAACGAAGCCACTTTTTGCAAATCCAAAAGTAGAAAGCAGAGCAGTTACCCCATTAAGAAGAAGACTTAATGGCTGAACCTGATGCACAAGATCTTGCATAAAAAGGCCTAAGAATGGAATAGCTGAGAAAGCAACACCTAAACCAAGCATCCCTGAAATAAAAGAAAGGAGCGCAAGACCTGCAATTATAATGAGATTTTCTAACATGATTTTCCTGTTTATTTGTTATTTTCAGAATTTTAGTTTAAATTCCACACTGGTTCAATTCTCACATTGGGAAGATGATTTTCCCTTCGGGATTTACATAGGAAGGGCGGACAGTTCAAGTTATACAATGTTTGTTCCGGGAATATCAAACAAGGATGTTTTTTACAGGGCATTACAAATAATAAAGCCCAACGAATGGAGTGGCCCTTATGACTACGGTGATGGGGTTTATTACATCATAAAATACTACGGGATAAAACCGGATAAAAAGGATTTTGAGGCAAGATTCCAGCAACTGTTATTCCAGTACCAGCAGCAGGAGGCTATGGAAATCATAACAAACCTCCAACGCGAATTGGAAGACCTAATGCCCTTAAAGGATTATAGGGGGTATATATACTGATGGACTTCAAGGGGTTAAAGGCCTTAGCCGAAAAAATAGAAAACTCATCACCCGAGGATATTGATATAAGGCCTTACATAGAGAACACGATTTTGCGACCGGAAGCGACACCCAAGGAAGTTGAAGATTTTTGTAGAAGGAGCCTTGATTACGGCTTTTATGGGGTGTGTGTAAATCCATCTTTTGTACCTTTGGTAAAGGGTATTGTGGGCAATTCTTTGAAGGTGGTTAGCGTTGTGGGTTTTCCCCTCGGTGCTACGACAACTTACGCAAAGGTTAAGGAAGGCGAAAGGTGCGTTAAAGACGGCGCGGATGAACTGGATATGGTTATACATATTGGGTTTTTAAAGGGTGGGGAGTATAAAAGGGTAGAGGAGGATATAAGGGAAGTTGTCTCAATCGGTGTTCCCGTAAAGGTTATCATAGAAACCGCATTGTTAACCGACGATGAAAAGGTTATAGCCTGCAAAATTTCCGAAAATGCGGGTGCGAAGTTTGTTAAAACATCAACGGGCTTTTCCAAAGGGGGAGCAACCATATACGATGTCTTGATAATGAAAGAATCCTGTTCCCTTGGCATTAAGGCATCCGGAGGGATAAGGGATAAAACCTTCGCTTTAAAATTGATAAAGGCGGGCGCTACGAGAATAGGCACATCAAGGGGATTTGACATAATATGAAATATCTGGCGGTTTTTACCGCAATTCTGTCGTTATACCTTTTGAGCTTTGGCTTTTTATCCAAGAGTGTATTCCTTCCGGCCTTAATGTTTGCGATTTTTGGACTACTCTTCTTTCCCATTTATTTCTTCATAGGTAGGCTTTTAAAGTATGGATTTCCCAAAAGAAACCTTTTCTTACCCTTGGATATAGCCTTAATAATTGCGATACTAACCAACATAGCCGGCATAGGTAGTCCTCCCTTCTTTGCCGTGATGCTTTTGGTTCAATTTTTTATGCTTCCATTTGCCCTTATATGGTGCGCTTATGAGTTTTACAGGGAAGGTTTAATTTTACCCTTTGCACTCTCCTTTGTTTTGTGGGGAGGGTTGGTTTTTGTTGTGGGTTCTATAATTTAACTTTATATGTTTTGCCCTTTATCCGTATGAAGTATATACCTTTTCTCAACATCAAACTCCCACCTTCCCCCTTCGCCCTTAATCTACCATTAACATCAAAAACCTCATATTCCCCG